>JAWUZB010000155.1:0-12685 GCA_034110505.1 Gammaproteobacteria bacterium | reverse complement strand
ACGCATAAATTGCATGAATTTTTTCAAGTCGCCATCAAAATTCACCTTGTCCTTGATGATTCGCATTTCGTTATGAATGCGGTCAACTTCCTTGAGCCCGATTTCATGAATCTGGTCTGAACTAAGATCAGTGGTTGTTGTGCGTTTGAGAGCGACATTATAAAAAGCATCACCGTCTTTCCATTTCCAAACACCATCATCGGTAGTGGCTTTAGTTTCCAGTTCAGTTAAGTGAGCAGCAAGTTTTTCATAGGCCGGCTTAACTGAGTTACTTAGGGCTAAGGTTGCCGCATCGATTAACTCAGCTTTCTTAACATCCGTTAGCTCGTTACCTTCTTTCTCGCTTAATGCGTTTAACTTTTTGCTAAAGTCTGCGAGCAAAGCACTTGGCTCGCCATCGTCAAAAGGAGCACCTTTGATAATATTATTGCTGTCACGAATTACGTGTGGAAATACGAATTTTGGTGGAATAATATTCGCTGCCGTGCGTGCTTCAATGTTAGTAATTAATTGATTGAACAGTTTTGGAACGCCGTTTAAGCGGGCGATATAATTTTCCGCGTCTGTTACATCGCCAATGCGATGCTGATTAATTAGCAGCGAAACAACACCGGAGTGACGGCCAAACATTTGGTTCACAGGGTAGTTATACAGTCGCCATTTATTATCTTCGATTTCTTCTTCCATCGATTGCACCAATAGGTCGAAGCTAAGCGCGGTAGCTTGATCAAGCTTGGAACGATCGAAAGCGTTTAGTTCAATAAGTTGCTTCTTAGTGATCTCCATTGACTCATTAGCATACGCTTCTGATAGATCATCCCATTCATCGGCACGGTCTTTTCGACCGAGAAAAGTAAGTGATTCAGGGCTGCGGGCAACTGATTCTTCAAACACTCGCTCGAAGAATGCATTAGCGCGCTCCGATTCGGAGACTTCGGGTGTGGCAACGACCTGTTCAGCGACCGATGCTGGCTTGGTTTCAGGGGCTTGGCTTGCTGTTTGGTCTGATGATTGATTACAGGCCGAAAGTAGAAAAGCAGCGCCGATGGCTGCTGAGTACGATTTAAGCACGGGGATATCTCCGATTAGTTAGGTTGTGCGGTTAGTGTAACAATAAATACGGCAACCAACAGTGTAGGTGTTGTGATAATGTTGAATACTATTTGCTGGGACCAAACACTAGCCGAGGCTTGAATAAATCTTGATATATGGTTACTTTACGTATTCACCGTATTGGCGTTTATGAGCACTCCTGGACCCAGTCACTTGTTAATGTTGCCTAATAGTTTGAGCAATGGCTTCGCTCAGATCAACCGCTACCGCGGCGGGTGATCTGAGCGACAATTTTTTACAAATGATTACGACAAGCTTAGGTCTTACGACAAGCTTAGGTCTTACGACAAGCTTAGGTCTTACGACAATATTGAGTACTTCTCAAAGTATTTTCACACTCCTTAAATGGGCGGGCGTTTTGTATTTGGCTTACCTTGGAATTAGATTAATCATCTCCACCCGAGCTGATCTTTTATCTTCTAAAGCGCGTTCATTGCCATCTCTTTATTGGCAAGGTTTTATAACCTCGGCGGCCAACCCTAAAGCGGTGATTTTCTTTGCCGCCTTGTTGCCACAATTATTATCCACAGAACGCGCTTTGTTTCCTCAATTCTTAATACTAAGCGCTACCTATCTAACTATTGATGCTGCTTTTTTATGTCTGTATGGGAAGTTTGCTGAAGTCTTTCGGCAGCGTGTGCTTGAAAACTATGGGCGTCTATTAAATAGCCTTGCAGGTGGAATTTTTATAACCGCGGCGAT
Organism: Gammaproteobacteria bacterium; assembly: GCA_034110505.1. Lineage (GTDB taxonomy): Bacteria > Pseudomonadota > Gammaproteobacteria > Arenicellales > Arenicellaceae > Arenicella. Next base: position 10,870 of record JAWUZB010000155.1, on the reverse strand, counting down.
ACTGCTCGGCCTGAAGGATTTTGAGCGCTTGTGAATTTCTCAAGAGGCTTAGTTTTAGTAAAAGCCTCGGCTGAAACGAAACGATATATGCAAAAAAATAGAGAGCCTTTTATCGCGACTCTCTATTGTTCTTTGGCAAGGTTGATGCCGTTTACATAACCACTATTAAACCTTGATCAGCGGCTATTTTGCCATCACAGACGTCTTTATAAACCTCAGCTAAACCATCTACGCCTTGCAGTTTTTTTATCGTTAACCAAGGTCGACTTTTGGCTGCGCTGTGCATCACGTAGCTGGTCGAGCGCTTACCAAACTCCTTTGCTCCCCAGTCTTTCATCCGTTGCTGTATTCGGTCAGGGGCAAAGAATAAGTGGCTGCGCTCTTGAATGATGCCCTCAACATGTCGTGGCTCTTCCCAATGCGTTAAGCCGACGTTACTGGTGTAGAGCATATTGTCGCCAAGGTGCGTATGCAGGCGGCTTAATACGTCGGTATTCGCCGACATATCGATAATCACTGTTGCTTTACTGGCATCAATTTTTTGTAGATCTTGGTAACTCAACACATCATCATAGGCGTCGATCGAGTTGACGAAAGCCATATTGCGCTCGGAGGTTAGGCCGATAACCCGTGGCGCCTCTTTGTCATCCGCTAAACCATAGGCTAGACCGGTACTGGTTTTGCTTGATGCACTAATGATGACAACTTGCTCGGCGCCGAACCAATCGTTACTGGCTAATAAATCTTGAATAACGAATGATGTAAGATGCAGGACGAACAGCAGCATGCGCTCATTGTCGTTAGCACGGTCGTAGCCAGGTTCGTTATTTACCCGCCGGTACATATTATAGCCAGGGGGTAATTTAGCGCGATGTTCACTGCCATCCATTAGGCTGGCAGAAGTAACTCTTGTTGGTGTGATGACCAGTTCGTCTGCGGGCGGGAAATAACCGAATAATCTCTCGCCAGTCGCTACTTGGTCACTTTTCGACTCGATTACATCAGCAAAACCCCATACCGGAATAATGCCCCACTTGTCAGCCTCGTCACCATTGGGTGGAAAAAACTGCCAATAGCGTAATTGATCGCCCATTACCGCATAGGTGATGTTGTTGGCGGTAAACGCAAAACGGTCAACTTTGACTAGCACTTGGTCATCGCCAATTGAGTTAGTCGGTGTTTGCACTAAGCGACCTTTACTCAGCTCGGCTTTGTTGGTTTGAAATTCTTGCATATTAAACTCCTTAGGCGTTGGCTTGGCGTGCGGACATTACTTGCATGACTTCAGCCATTAATTTTGGAATATTGGCGCCAGCTTTTGGTGCGGCGGTTTTTAAACGCATTAATACAGCTAATTGCTCTGCGGTGGTTTCATCGCTCGGTTGAACCAGTTTTGTAAAACCGTCGAGACGATTACTCATTAACCAGTCTCGTAGCCCTGGTTCTTGTGACCAGCGCCTCTGATTCTGCATTTGCGCAGCCGTACCGACTAACCAATCGGTATCATGATTGGGTAATGGCACAACTGTACATAGTTCGTTTTTAAGCGCTTCGTCATCATAGTTCGCTTCGATATGAGCGATGAATGCGGCACTAAAGACGGGTTGATATGAGCGCACCGTTTGCACCACAATTTTGTCGCCTTGAAATACGTCGTAGGTTTCACTCACGGGTACAGCGCGTGCAGAACAGTCAATATGTATAGTGTTGGTAGTGGTCGCAATGCTGTCATCGCCGAAATGAATTTTGTCAGTGTCTATACGTGTCACTCGGCCTTTACGTATTATGTTTTTAACTCTGCGCAACTGCGCAAGTTCGTCACGGCTAACGGTCGCGCCATGGAACATTTTTGGTTTTACATTTTCGTCTAAACGCATCAAGACGCCACCTTGTTCGAGCTTATCGAAAAGGTCGTCCAGGTTTTCAGCAGTGGCGACGGCTTCGGCTTGAATCGCTTGAGCACCTATAACATTGATGAAGAAATCGCGCGACGGTTGAGTATTTCTACGGTCGATCCACCAACCGTCACGAGGCATAATCCAGCTGATCTGATCGGGCTCAATTTGATTGTCTAACAACCATAGAACCGCATCAAGGCCGGTTTTACCGCCACCGACGATAACGTAGCCGTCGCGAGGCTCCAGCATACTCGGTAGGTCGTTTAGTGGGCCGAATTCAACCCCGTCTGCGATCTCGAAACTGGGAGTGTGGGTCGACGGTACCGAGGTCTTAAAGTAAGTGCCATCGATCGTTTTTTTATTCACGGTTACCTGGTAGGTCTTGTCCGACAGCATCGATGAAAACTTTCCGTCACCTTGGTATTCACACATTGGGAAGTACTTAACACGACCGCTTGGTAAGAAGGTGTGCTTCATTACTTGGTCATAATAAGACATGACCTCAGCGCCAGAGGCTAACTCAGCTAAGCCTTTATTTAAGCCTACTTCGTCAACAGTGCCATTACTCAACTCTCTCGAGCTAACGCCATAGATGGCGGATGGCTGATGTAAGGTGACAAATGAATAAGCATCGTTCCAATGACCACCTGGTTTGTGATGTTTGTCGATAATAATGATGTTAGCGTCGGTTTCTGTAAGCAGGACATCGGCGAAGGCCATGCCTACTGCGCCGCTGCCAATAATTAAATAATCAGTTTGAAGATGTTGAGCGCTCATGGTCGTTCCTGTTTTAAGTTTGATCAATATCATTTGATATATAACACCGTTATATACTAGAATAACGGTGTTATATTTGTCAAGCCCCGAGTTAATAAACGATGGACTCTAGATCAAAAATTCTAAACGCGGCATCGCAACTCTTTTTAGAGGGCGGTGGCGCGGCGTTAAGCGTGCGCGCTATATCAAAACGCGCAGGGCTTTCTACGATCGGCATTTATAGTCACTTTCAAGGCAAGCAGGGCATACTCGATGCGCTCTATATTGAAGGTTTTAATTTAGTTCGCGAGGCTATGGATGTAGTGCCCGAGGGCAGAGCAAGTAAGGCTCAAGTTTTAGAATCATGCTTAGGATACCTTAATGTAGGTGAGCAGCATGAGGCCCACTATAGGCTTATTTTTGGTGAGTCAGACCCCGGCTATGAACCATCAGAAGAGGCAATTGCCGCCAGAAATAGCGCCTTCTCAAAATTAGTTCGGGTCGCCGGATCTTACTTGCCAGATAGTTCTAGCACCGCCGAGCGCCGCCAAATAGCATTGGATGTCTGGGCAATTGTTCACGGTTACGTCAGCATCAGTCATCATGTGGCGCTATCGAATGATCAATCCGTTGACTGGAAAGCGATGGCGATCCGTGTCGTTGAGGTTCAGTTAGACGCGGCTAAGAAACGCTATAAGTAGAGTGTGAGCAGAGCTAAGCCATTTACGCTGGATAAAGTGGTTCCAATCTAGTCTTACTGTTGTTAGTGCTGGCGAATGACGCTAGTAAGGCTCGTCTAAGGCTCGTTAGCATGTCAGCCATTTCGGCAGTATCAGGCTTATCGCCAGCTTGATACAGGTGTGCATCTAAGGTCTTGAAGGCCACTTTAAGCTCAGCGGAAACTCCCAATGCATGACCGGCTTGCGTCAGTCTGTCCAGGCTTACCGGTGTCTCTGATTCAAGTATTTCACGGCCCCAGAGTAATAAGTTGTTTCTGATGGCTCGACTGTTATCTGCTTTTAGCGCGCCTTTAAGTGCCGACCACGCGGCTTTTTCCAAAACGGCTTGCGGCTGATTGCTATTGAGATCTTGTTCCGGCGTCGGTCGTATGATTAAAAAATAAGACTGTAGCGCAACAACTATGGCTAAAAGCGCCGAAATTAATTGCCATAAGCGAGTGCCACTGCTGTCTGCGATCGCGGTCGCTGTTAGGCTATCTATCGCTATCGGCTCGGTAGCAATAATGGCTGGCAGGGCTACGCCGGAAACATTTAAGCGTTGCGGTTCGACTGTCGATGTTTGCCATTGCTTGGTGTTTGTATTCCACCAATCGATGCTCACCGCCGGCAATAAGAACTCCCCTCCTTGGTTGGCAACAATCGCTTCTGATTCGATACGGGTGGCGATAAAACCTTGATTAGATTTTTGAGTCTCGAGTTGCGGTTGGTCTTTATAAGATTTTAAATTCAGGTCTATTTCAGCCCGCTCAAGTGGGGGTATGGCGCTGGCTATTTGAGCCTTTGCGGTAATTGTAATTGTCCTCGTTATAGGCTCTCCAACTTTAAGCGTTAAAGCATCGCCTGACCATTTTGAGGTAATGCTTACATCTTCGGCTGGAAACCACTGTCGACTGCCAGTCTCAGGGGTTTCTTTAACCTTGATTTGAATCGATTTACTGCGCGCAATTACTTGCGCGCCACGACTTCCAAAGACGCTACGTTGTCCATTTTGTAGCGCAGTGTAGGTCATAGTGGGCACCGTTAATTCACCTGCTTGCTTGGCAAATACTGAATACTTGAGAACCACTATCTGTCGAGCGATGCCGTTGTCGACCCGTTGAAAAGTTTGCTGATCAAATGCTTCTACATCAGCACCCGCAATGGCTAATTGTGAGCCGCTGAGGTCTCTTACGTTATTGCCCGCTGACAGCTCAACGGTGATGACAAATTGTTGATTTGGATAGACCTCTTTAGCGTCACTCTTAACCAAAACGTTTAGCGGCAGAGAACTGTTGTTGGCGGCAGAAGAATTACTTACCCTAATTGAGATAGGCTTACTGCTAGCCGACTTGAGATTAAATGCCGGAATGGTCAGAATGCCTTCGTTCTTGGCGACCAAGGTAATGGTCCAAGTGGTCGACGCGGCACGTTGAGACTGGCCATTAATTCTGTTGAACGAACTTCGAGTTTGCGGCGAAGCGGCAAGTATTTCAAAGTTCTCTTGCAAACGACTGAGGTCGAGTTCTGAAGAATCGACTTGCTGGTCGATAGAGACGGTTAACGTAAGCGTCTCATTGGTGCTTACTTGGTTTCTATCAACAGTGCTACTTAGTGTTGCGGCGGCGGCCACATCCAGCAGCATAAGCGCCAGAGGGAAGATTAAGAGGGCTATGTAATTAGATAATGGTTTCATAGAGTATCAGTATCGTTGTTGCGGTGCTTTATCGCTTTTCTGCCGCTGAGTTTGCTGGACACGTTGGCGAGCTTGGTAGTCAAACTTACGCCGTAATAGACCACTAGGGTCATCAGCAATTGTACGAAGCCATTGCTCACTCGAGTCTTGCAGCGGTTCATCGGTTTCTTCAATTTGCGCAGCCCCTTGTTTTGCCAAACCTTGGTTAGCCTCAGATTGCGGCTCATCTTGGCTAAGGCCTTCTGCGTTGGTCTCGTCGTCTTGTTTATCTTCGGGGCTACTCTTCGAACTATTTTCGTCACTATTTTCGTCACTATCTTCAGGGTCGACGTCGGATGGTCTATCTTGCGGCTCACCATCTTGTGTATCCTGATCGGATTCATCTTGGTTAGATTCGTCCTCGTTAGATTCACCTTTGTCAGCTTCGCCTTGGTCAGATTCGCCCTGGTTGGATTCTCCTTGTTTAGATTTGTCCTCGCTGGAGTCACCTTCGCCGGATTCATCCTCATTCGGTTCGCTTTCGCCAGATCCATCCTCTTCAGACTTATCCTGCTGTTGCAGCAACTCTTCTACTACGGATTTATTGCTTTTAGCATCTGCGTGCTCAGGTTGTTGATCTAATACCTGCTGGTAAGTATCGATGGCTTCTTGCAATTGGTCATTTAGGGCGAGGGCATTTGCTTTGTTGTATAAGCTAGTGAGGTCATTTAGGCCCTCTAAGCTATCAATAGCTTGTTGATAGTCGCCGTTGTTGTAACTCGATAAGGCCGACCAATCTTTTCGATCGAACGTTTTTCCTGCTAAATCAAACTCCCCCGCTGCAAATTGCTTACTAGCTTGTTGATCTCGAGTCTGCCACAAATCATTCCAAACGTTTTCGGTAGGCGTACTCGATTGCGCATATGCATCACTTGGGCTAAGCAGCAGCAATGGCAGACACAATGGCACTAAATAAATAGCCCCTTTACGGAACAAGATTAATGCAAGCGGCAAAATCAATAACACTAGCCAGTGCCCCATGTCGACCCATGCATCGTAAACAACGCTGGTCTGTTGGGCCTGATCGGCGTTGTCCGCCGCCTCGTATTGGTCAACCAGCAAAGTTTGTATATCGGTATCATCGGCAGTGATCATTGAATAGCGCCCGCCGAGGCCGGTCGCCATACTGCGTAACGCACCACCGTTAACCGCAGACAAAATAATTTCGCCATTAGCTCGGCGTAAAAAACCACCGTTAGCGGCGGGAACCGGAGCCGCGCTGCTACCACCGACGGCTAAAACTGAGAGGCGATAATTTGAGTCAATATCGTTAGTGATAGTCTCTATCGCGTCCTCGGCAACGCCGTCACTTATTAATAGTATATCGCCACTGTTTAGGCCTGCATCGAGTATTAATTGTTGTGCAAGCTCAATAGCCGCTTCGGTATTACTGCCACGACTCGGCATAATAGTCGGGTGTAATGCAGGCAGTAAGGCTTGAATTGTATTTGGGTCATCGGTAAGCGGACTGACGGTGTGGGCATCACCGGCATAGGCAATCAGTGCCACTTGGCCATCGGCTTGCTGGCGCAGTACATCGATTAGCTTGTACTTAGCGCGGCTTAAGCGGTCTGGACTCAAGTCTTGCGCCAGCATTGACGGTGATAAGTCGAGAATGAGTACAAGCGCCTGCTGATTTTGCAGCGTGGGTGATGCTTGTTTGTCCCAGGTGGGGCCAGCGGCCGCGACTATTGTACCGAGCCACATTGCTAGCAGCGCCCACTTCCATAAATTGGATTGTTTAACGGTGCCAATTTGCAATGCCGCCAGCATTTCCTTAGGTATGTGGCTCGACCACTGTTGACCGCCACGTTGATTTCTCAGCGCTAGCCATAAAAGCACGGCGAGCGGAACACCCCACAGCCATTCAGGGCGAATAAAATGGAACTGCTGGAACATCTCTAAGCGGATCGACGGGTCCATTATAGGAACCTCCTGAACAACATTAGTAGCAAACTGAAGCCTAATGCGGCCGACAATGGCCAATGCAATAAGCTTCGGCTTGGTCGAAACGTTTGCTCGTCTGGTATTGGCTCTAGTTTGTCAATCTCAGCGTAGATTTGTTGTAGTTCTTGGGGGTCGCGAGCACGAAAATACTTACCACCAGTTTTATCCGCTATGGCCTCGAGCGTTGTCTCGTCTAAGTCGCTAGACGGGTTAATTCTCTGATTTTGTCCAAAGAAACCGCGGGTAATAATTTCGTCTGCGCCAACCCCAATGGTATGAATTCGAATATTGGCTTCGGCGGCGATAGCCGCGGCTTCCAGCGGATCGGTGCCGGCGTTATTGGCACCGTCTGTAAGTAAAATGAGGACTCTACTTTCGGCCGGCCGACCACGTAAGCGCTTGATTGCTAAACCGATGGCATCACCAATCGCAGTGGCATTGCCAGCGAAGCCAAGTTGCGCCTCTTGTAATTGTTGGTTGACTGTTTTGCTGTCATGGGTCAATGGCGTTTGCAGGTATGCCTGTTGACCGAATAAGATCAGGCCTAAGCGATCGCTGGCGCGTTGTTCTACAAACTCACCGACTACGGCTTTAACGGCGGTTATGCGATTGGTATATTGGCTGTTTACCAACATGTCTTGCTGCTCCATGGAGCCCGAGATGTCGACCGCCAACATCAAGTCTCGACGGTCTTGCGGTAAGCTTACCGGCTCGCCCACCCAAGTAGGTCGCGCTACCGCAGCGACCAGGCTGGTCCAAAGCAACCAAAGCAACAGCGCTTTGAGCCAATTGCCGGCCTGGGGGCTGACCTGCGCCTGATCTAGGTTTTGCAGGGCATCGAAAAAGGGCACTTGTATCGCCGTGCTGCTGACATCATCGCGGCGGCTTAGCCAGCGCACAATCAAGGGAATTGGCAATAGCACAAACAGTGCGGGCCATTGCCAACTAAGCATTTGACGCCTCCGTTTCTATTGCTGCTTCATAACGTCCAACCAAGCGGCGATCATGCTTGAGTAACCAAACCTTAAGTTGCTGGTGTACTTCTTCAACATCGGCCTCTGGCTGTCTTTGATATAGTGAATTACCCAAAGCTACTTGTGTTGATTGCGATAATTTATTGTTACTAAGGGCGTTCAAATAGTTGCCCCAATCGCGGCCTGATAACTTTCGCGAATTCTCATCAATGTGCAAACAAGCGCGTTTGATAACCGAATTAGCGGCCTGCAGGTAATCGCCATCATTTTGATTTAACTGCCATTCTGAATAGTGCCAATCTAGTACTACTATAGCGATTTTTCGGTAGTCGTTTTTTTGCCGATATCGTTTCCATTTAATAACACCGTAGCCGATTAGAACTATCAGTAAAACCGCAATAATCCACCAACCGGGCGCCAGCGGCCACCAGCTTATCGCGTCCGGCGTTTGTGCCGCGCGTAACTGCTGCGCTAAGAAATCTTTGCTTTGTTGATCCATACTAGCTGGTAAAAAGCCTTATCAATGCTTGCCTAGCGGTTTGTGAGGTGTCGATGTTGGCGTACAGAGCGCGGGCTTTAGTGGCCGCCGCGATTAATAGAGTTTGCTTATCTGAGCGCGTTTGCTGGTAAGCCTTTGTTAGCCCATTCGTGAGGTTCACTTTGACCGATTGCCGGCCATCGCTGATCGCGACATTACCCAGATTGGGAAGCTGCTGCTCGAGTTTGTCAGAGACCTGCAGAAGGGTTAGATCAGCATGCTTACCTAGATTACTTAATGCTTTCGCCGCCGCATGATCAAAGTCGTGAAAGTCGCTGATAATAAAGATGGCAGTACCCGGCCGAGTAATTCGACGGCATTCCTCTAAACTCATTGATAAGCTAATTTTTTCTGAATCTTGGTCCGTATGAGTCTGGTGAGCCAATTGATTGTTGCCTTCATGCACATCATGAATAAAGCGAAGAACAGCCTGTTTGCTGCGTCGAGCACGACTGTCACTAGTGTGGTATTCGCCAATAACTTGGCCACCCACACGATCACCGCCGTGTAATGCTGCCCAAGCAATAGCGGCCGCTAACTCGGCGGCCAGTACCGATTTGAATTGTATGCTTGAGCCGAAATAGAGCGGTCGCCGCTGATCAACTAAGATATGGCAGGGACGTTCTCGCTCTTCACAGAACAGCTTTGTGAAGGTGCCTTGTGCTCGGGCTGACACTTTCCAATCGATTGTGCGGATATCGTCGCCGGCTTGATAGCGTCGAACCTCTTCAAACTCCATGCCACGACCACGAAAGCGCGAGCGCACATTGCCGAGCAACAGGTTACGTGCGGCTTGGCGAGAAAATAAGCTTAAGCCTTGTGCCCAATGGCGGGCGCTCAGTAAGCTTGCCAGGTTAGTGACTATGCCGTGATCGCTGAGCGCGGAGAGTTGGGCTTTGGACGTGATCATTGTAATCTCTAGATGCTGGTATTAGATCGCCGCAGACAACTATTTAATTGCCATGACACTAGCCAACCGCCACACGAGCAAGTAACTCGTCAATAACTTTATCGGTAGTAACTCCGTCAGCTTCGGCTTCGTAACTCAAAATAAGTCGGTGGCGTAAGCAGTCATGAGCGACCGCTTGTATATCATCGGGTGACACGAAGTCGCGTTGATTAAGCCAAGCGTGTGAGCGAGCGCAGCGGTCGATCGCAATCGTTGCCCTAGGGCTAGCGCCAAATTCCAGCCATGTTGCAAGATCGCTGCCATAGCTAGCTGGATTTCGAGTCGCCAGAATAAGCTGCACTAAGTATTCGTCAATTGAGTCGGCCATATGCACTTGCATGACTTCTTTGCGTGCCGCCATGATCGTTTGTTGAGAGATTTCTTGTGCTGGCTTAGCCGCTTGATCGGCTAGGGCTTCACCACGAGATAGTGCTAAAATTTGCTTTTCAGCGGTGACATCAGGATAGCCGATGCGCACATGCATTAAAAATCGATCTAGCTGTGCTTCTGGTAGCGGATAGGTGCCTTCCTGCTCAATCGGGTTCTGGGTTGCCATAACCAAGAAAAGCGGTGGCAAGTCAAAGGTTTCTCGACCTACACTGACTTGTCGTTCTGACATACCTTCCAATAAGGCGGATTGAACTTTAGCCGGCGCTCGATTGATCTCGTCGGCGAGCACTAGATTATTGAAAATAGGCCCCTGCTGAAAGTCAAAAGTTGAGGTTTCAGGGCGATAGATTTCGGTGCCGGTAATATCAGCCGGCAATAGATCCGGGGTAAATTGGATACGCTGAAACCTACCGTCGATACCATCGGCTAAAGATTTAATCGCCTTAGTTTTAGCTAGTCCAGGTGCGCCTTCGACCAGCAGATGACCGTCGGCCAATAAAGCGATAAGTAAACGATCAACTAATTTCGGTTGCCCTAAAATTTGGCTTGAAAGCCATTGGCGGAGTGAATTGAACTCAGCGTGCATACTGATTAGCCTCTTTTTAATGTGTTCGATGTGAGATATTTGATCGGGTGCCTGTCAGTACTTATATAGACGCTGACGTTTTTTTCAACTTAAATATTTGTTAGTCAAGCCGATTACTCGGTTGTGCCGTGTTGGCGTTAGCCAAAACGTGAATTCAGTGCGGCCATTTCAATTTCGTCGAAACCGGCTTGAAGCCGTGCCGCAATATTGAAAGGGCCTCTTAGTTGGCCATGAAGGTAACGTTCAACCATCTTAGTAAAGGTCGCCCTAGGTTCTAAATCCCGCTGCTTACATTGATAGAAAAACCATTGCGAGCCAAGCAAACCGTGGCCAATTTCATCGTTGTATATAACGCTTAAAATATCGACTCAGGCTTGGTCG
>JAWUZB010000154.1:0-16016 GCA_034110505.1 Gammaproteobacteria bacterium | reverse complement strand
GGCTAGAGTCAGCGTTGCCAAGAGAAACAGCAATATTGCGCAGCCACGACTGGTAGCCAATACGTCTAATCGCTGTTCCCTCGGTATTGCTTAAAAATTCTACTTCAGTCCAGGCAAACAAATCTATCAATTTCTGATCGGTTAACTGTTCTCTCGGGGTAAAGTCAGGTTCTTTAGTCGTCTGTGCAAATTTATTCCACGGGCAAACAAATTGGCAGTCATCACAACCATATATGCGGTTGCCTAATTTACTTCGAAGTTCTACCGGGATAGACCCTTTAAGTTCGATTGTAAGGTATGAAATGCAAAGTCGCGCGTCAACTTGATAGGGGCCTACAATTGCTTGGGTAGGGCACACGTCTATACATTTTTGGCAGCTACCACAGTGGTTAGTTGCCGGAGTATCAGTAGGCAGCGGTAGGTCGACGTAAATTTCACCTAGAAAAAACCAAGATCCAGTTTTCGAGTCTAGCAGGTTGCTGTGTTTGCCTATCCAACCTAAACCTGCTTTCTCGGCGAGGGCTTTCTCCATTACCGGTGCACTATCAGTGAACACGCGATAGCCAAACTCACCAATTTCTTGTTGCATGCGCTGGGCTAGTTTTTTCAGCCGTGACCGAAGAACTTTGTGGTAATCGCGGCCGAGCGCATAACGAGAAATATAAGCCGTATCTGGGTCTTCGATGACTTTCTCTGCGGCTTTTATGTCAGCAGGAGCATAATCCATTCTTACTGAGATGACCCTTTTTGTGCCGGCTACCAATTGATCCGGATTGGTGCGTTTGCTGCCATGCTTGCGCATGTAGTGCATCTCACCATGCATACCGTTTTCAAGCCATTTATCCAGGTGAGCTTCATGCTCAGACAGTTCTCCATCACAAATGCCGACAGCGTCAAAACCCATTTCAGCCCCCCAAGCTTTAATGTTACTGGCAAGCTGATCTAATTGTGCACTAGATAAAATTAAAGCCTTAGACTGGGGCTCGCTTTTACGCGGGGTGTTTGAGTTGGTCGGTATAGATGTCATAATAGTTGTATTCTAACGTAACCAGACCTCAGCATAGCTCTGCCAGCGAATAAAAATGATTGAAACTTTTCCATTTTTCGATCGAAAACTAACTGATAGCCCGCTATCAGCCATTTTCCCTGACTCAATTGCAGAGCCAGACTGTTTTCTTTCGCCGCTAGAGAGTTGTCGATGTCTCCATACGCTTGTTCAGAACTAGGCCTTATCTATTGTGAAATTCGAAACTCAAGTTAAGCCGTCCTCTTTTCTCGCGAGTAGCCTCGAGCAAACTCATAATATTGGTGAGCTTATAGCAAGGCAGCTCGTTTTCCCGTCTTGTGTTTACGTACATGGAGATATGGGGGCCGGTAAGACAACGCTAACCAAATCGATTATTCACGCTTTTGGCTATGTCGGCGAGGTAACGAGCCCTACCTATAATCTGGTACAAGAGTATCAAGTTGAGCAGGGTATCATTTACCATATGGATTTATATCGCCTCGATGACCCTAGCGAGATTGAGTTTTTAGCGATAGAAGACATGTGGTCAGAGCGAAGCTTATTTCTAATCGAATGGCCAGAAAAAGGGGTCGGGTACTTACACCCGGCCGATTCGGAAATCCACATAAACAGAGTTTCTAATAAGTCTTCAGAGGCGCGTAATATTATTTTAAAAAGTGCAAATCAATCTCGTTTATAGAGCGTCAATAGCCACTTAGTTGATAGCCCGAGACGCTGTTCCGATTTTAGTCTCACTGATCCCCCGAAAACCTTAACTGACTTCTAGCTGCACTGAATAATGTGCGTCTAAAGGTCGATTCGCCGACTTTTTCTCGCCTCAAAGTAGCTTATCTTAGATAAGATCTTTTATTCAACAAATAGACTTAAAATTTTTCTTTATTTTAGACTGTTGATTAAAAATGTGAGAGGATTCGGTTGGTTAAGAAGTTGCTGTGATAAGCGACCTTTTAGCCACCGAAGACTTACCCTCTTTGGGTTGAACAATACGAAATATTATTGTTTGACACCCCTGAGTCGAGTCAGTACCCCATCCCCCTTAGCTGGCTCGGCTCTCCTTATATCTCGATGTTGATTCAATTTCTTTGCTTGGCGTTTTCTTAAGGCTTAGTATAAGTTCTCGCACTGCGTTCGGAAACCTGTTGTAATTAGGCGATAAATAGCCAACAAGTACAACCTGCGTCCCTTAGTGACCGATAACCAATTTGCGCTCACAGCCAAACCTATATTAATGTCGTTTATTTTGCGAAGCGTAATGCGATATCCGCTTCGAGCCCCGTTGATGCTTTTGATGGCGTTAATGGTAAGTTGCTGCTTGCTATTTTCAAGCAAGGTCAATGCACAGCAAGAAGCGAATCAGATAAACAGTGTGCGACTATGGCACGCGCCTGATAAAACTCGAGTGGTGTTCGACGTATCGGCCGATATTAAGCACAATATCTTTACCTTAAAGAATCCTGACCGGCTTGTCGTTGATATACAAAACGGCGGTCTCAAGGGAGAGCTTCCGAGCCTAAAAATTGATAACCCACATCTTAATGGAGTGCGCTCCGGCTCACCTAGAAAAGGGGTACTGCGCTTTGTATTTGAGTTGAAGAAGCCGCTGCAAGCGCATAGTTTCGTGCTAACGCCGAATGAGTTGTATGGCTATCGTTTAGTGCTCGATCTAATTGAAACGAAGCCACAGCAAATAGTCGTTATAGAGGGCAGCGCAGCTGAAACCGTAGATAGCGCTCAAATTGAAAATGCTATTGCAGAAACGCCGGCAGTAGAGGCCACTGACACAGCTATCGGAACTGTTGTTGCGGTAGAATCCCCAGTGATTGAGCCGCAACCCTCAGTCGAGTCAATATTAACCGCGGTTACGCAAGCGCCAACATCGAAGAAGATAGTTATTGCGATTGACCCTGGACATGGCGGAGAAGATCCTGGTGCTATTGGACATAGAGGTAGTTATGAAAAGAAGATTACCTTATCGATTGCCAAGCATTTGCAAAAAGTTATCAATGCCGATAGCCGAATGGTGTCGTTTTTAGTTCGCGATGGCGACTACTACATAGATCTGACACGGCGACGGATCATGGCAAGAGAGAAGGGCGCCGATATTTTCGTTTCAATTCACGCTGACGCATTTGACAAGAAAAGCGCCAATGGACTGTCGGTGTTCGCCTTATCTCAGCGTGGAGCGACCAGCGCAATGGCGCGAGCATTAGCAAAAAAGGAGAATGCGGCTGACTTGATTGGTGGTGTTAGCTTGGCTGATAAAGATGCGGTACTTGCAAAGGTGCTAGTGGATTTATCCATGACAAACACGATTAGCGAGAGCGTTAACTTGGGCGGTCGGGTTTTAAAGGAGTTGGGAAAGATCGGTCGCTTACATTCAAAAAGAGTTGAACAAGCATCATTTGTGGTATTAAAGTCGCCAGATATACCGTCAATATTGATCGAAACTGGTTTTATTACTAACCTCGATGAAGAGAAAAAGCTGCGGACTAGTCGCTATCAAAAGAAGATCGCCAATGCTATTCATAGAGCCTTAGGCGAATACTACGATCAAACTCCTTACTACAATCAAGCAAGCTATTCCTCGCCGAGAGTGGCTACCTCGACTAACAACGGAACATCATCATTGCAGCGGCATAAAGTTAAGCGAGGAGACTCTTTGTCGAGTATTGCACTGCAGTATGGCACGACTATCACCGAGCTTAAGCGACTGAACAAGCTGACGAATAATACCGCCGTGCTGGGCCAGCGCTTAATCTTGCCGGATGGTAACGCAACAAGTAATGGCCAATTTGCGCAAGTATCTAAGTCGATCATTCACAATGTTGCACGAGGTGATTCACTATCAAAGATCTCGGCACGCTATAATGTCACCATCAGTTCGCTTAAGCGCGCCAATGGTCTAAGCAGTAATGCTGTTTATAAAGGCCAGAAAATCAAAATACCTGGCACGTTAGTGGCTAAAAGAGTGGTCGATAAACACACTGTAAGGCGTGGTGATACTCTGTCTGAGATCGCCGAGCAATACGGGGTGACGATTAGCAATATTAAGCATGCTAATAGTTTGCCCAACGAAACTGTTCAATTGGGCCAAAGCCTAAAAATACCGAGATAAACGATTTACATTTTATGACCGACAATGCTGTAACAAAACGACGAATACACGCCTTAGATCCGCGCCTGATTAATCAGATCGCTGCAGGTGAGATTATTGAGAGGCCGGCGTCGATGCTCAAGGAGTTGATCGAGAACGCGTTGGATGCAGGCGCAACTATTATCGACATTGAAATTGAAAATGCGGGTGTCAAACGTCTAAAAATCACTGATAACGGTCATGGCATTTTGCAGTTAGATTTGGCCATGGCGTTATCCCGTCATGCGACCAGTAAAATTGAAAATCTGACCGATCTCGAGCAAATAGCTACCCTAGGCTTTCGTGGCGAGGCATTGCCGAGTATTGCCTCAGTAACGCGAATGACTATTAAGTCACGCGAGATTAACTCAGATCAAGCTTGGATGGTTTCGAGTGATGGTAATAATAAGACTACTGAACCTCAGCCTGTTGCGCACCCTATTGGCACCTCAATAGAAACTCGTGATCTTTTCTATAACACCCCCGCCCGGCGTAAATTTTTAAAGACTGACAACACTGAGTTTAAGCACTTAGACCAAGTTGTTCGACGTATGGCGTTGTCGCGTTTTGATGTGGCATTTAAGTTGCAACATAACGGTCGGGTGGTGCTGCATTTGCCAAGCGTGCCAGCCGATGATGCGCGTAGATTAAAAATGGTCTGTGGCGACAATGTTCCAGAAAATAGTGTCTACTTTGATGAGCAACGTGATGGTATGCGATTGTCCGGTTGGGCTGGTTTGCCAAGCTTTTCGCGCAGTCAGGCGGATATGCAATATTTCTTTCTTAACGGTCGCTTGATTCGTGATAAAACCATGGTTCATGCGGTACGTCTTGGCTATAGAGACGTTTTGTTTCATGGCCGCCACCCAATATACGTATTGTATTTAGAAATGGATCCGGCCGGTGTTGATGTCAACGTTCATCCAACTAAACACGAGGTACGTTTTCGCGAAAGTCGCAGTGTTCACGGTTTTGTTTTTCGCTCGATTCAACGCTATGTTGGTGCAAGCGCCGGCGAAGTTGGTAGTTTGCAGGTCGATGCTGAACACGGCGCAGCTACGCCAAGGCCGATCAACCCAAATTCAGTGTCTAATGGTTTATCGCAAATAAATCAGCAATCACCGATACGTTATGACGATAACCGCTATCAACGCGGCGAGCGTTTGACGGCGGATCAGGTGCGCGATCAAATTGGTGGATATCAGCAAATTTCTGAATCAGCGTTTCGTGCCGATATCTCGCGACCGCTGAGCAGCGACCACCTAAATGTTGCCTTGACTGCCAAGACTGGCGATCACTCTAGTCGTTCCGTTATTCCACCGATGGGTTACGCCTTAGCGCAGCTTAAGGGTATTTATATACTGGCCGAAAATGAGCAAGGCTTAATAATGGTTGATATGCATGCCGCTCATGAGCGCATTACATACGAGCGCTTGAAATCAGCGATGGATTCGACCGTTATTGCGCAACAACCATTGTTGGTACCTGTGACTATTCAAGTTAGCGAAACGGAGATGATGGCATGGGAGCAACAACAAGATTTTTTTGACACGCTTGGCTTAGAAGTCGAGCAGCTCGATGCGCAAATTTTAGTCGTACGCGCAGTACCCGATGTATTGGTTAATTCAGATGTATCGCAATTAGTGCGCGATGTGTTGTCTGATCTTGTCGCCACCGAGCATAGCAACAGAATCGAAGAAACTATGCATGAGGTGCTTTCTTCAATGGCATGTCATGGCTCGGTTCGCGCTAATCGGCTGCTGTCCATTGCCGAAATGAATGCCCTGTTGCGCGACATGGAAGCGACTGAGCGAAGTGGTCAATGTAATCACGGTCGCCCGACATGGGTGCAGATGTCGCTAAGCCAACTGGATGGCTGGTTTAAGCGCGGCCAATAATGAAGTATCAACTTTCTTTAGCGCCTGAAAAAATTCCCATAGTTTGTCTTATGGGCCCCACTGCGACGGGCAAAACCGATGCTGCTGCACAGATATACGAGAGCATTGATGCTGAAATCATTAGTGTCGACTCGTCGTTAGTATATACCGGCATGGACATCGGTACCGCGAAGCCTGATGCCCAATTTCTAGCCCGATATCCTCATCACCTAATTGACGTAAGGCATCCGAATGAAGGCTATTCTGTGGCTGATTTTTTTAATCATTGTAGTGCCTTGATTAAAGACATTACGGCGCGCGGGAAGTTGCCAGTATTAGCTGGTGGAACTATGTTTTACTTCAATGCGCTTGAGCGAGGATTAACTGAACTACCAAAGGCAGATCATCAGCTTCGTCAAAAAATTACCGATCAAGCAAGCAGTTTAGGGTGGCCAGCATTGCATCGGAAGCTGGCGGCGCTAGACCCGCAAAGTGGTGATCGAATAGACTCGATGGATGCGCAGCGAATACAAAGAGCTCTTGAGATTGTACTTGCCGGAGGCAAGCCGGTAGCAGCCCACAACGACAATCGAAAACTGCCGTTACCAAACCCTGTATTGAAGATAGCATTATCGTTTTCGGATCGTGCTGTTTTGCATCAGCGGATCGCCCGCCGTTTTGACATCATGTTAGACGCTGGATTAGAGGGTGAGGTTCGAGATTTGTTGGCCGGCGGAGTAGACCCGAATTCGGCCGCTATGCGCATGATAGGCTATCGGCAAATGCTAGAATATATCGATTCGGAGATAGATTTAGAGCGGATGCGTGAAAAGGGCATTATAGCGACACGCCAGCTCGCCAAGCGGCAACTTACATGGCTTCGAAACCAGAGCAACTTACTTTGGTGGGTAGACCATGGGTTAGAAAGTAAGGAATTTCAAGAGCTTGTATCACTTGTTAAACAATATGTTTGATAGATGGGCGTTAATTAACCATTTTCTCTTTAAAAATTAGCCTATAATCTGCGTAAATGTTCTGCGGTATTTTTGTTACATTGGCTAGCCGAAGTGCCGAAACTAAGTGATTATCAAATTAATATGCAATTATTTTTTTGCAGCAATTTAGTTTAGCGCCGGTGCTAGTCATTTTGGCTAGCAAGACGATAGAGATCTATGGCTTCTGTCATAGAATTTTCACGCGCAGAGGCTAATATGTACCTATTAGCATACTGTTGATAGCGCAAAGAGGCACTATTAACTGGTTCGAATATTTTTCTTAGGTGTGTTTTAGGCTTGCTTAAGATAAGTTAAAGGTTTTTTTCGCTTTGTCCGCCGAAAGATAAGGTTCATGAATTCCTCGAGAACATTGATAGTCTCTGTTTTTCAAATACTGAAACTGCACGAGCATATAACCGACATAAGTCAGAACGGAGTGTTTTGACTTAAGCATAATTTTGCTGTTAAATAAATAGAGTGTTACTAAGTCATTAAAGTGTAGACACTTACAATGCCGCAATTTGTGTAAGGTCTGTTTACCCGCATACTAGAATAAAAAGAGAATAAAAAAATGGCACAGAATAAAGGCACGGCGCTTCAGGACCCATTCTTAAACGCCCTACGAAAAGAAAGAATTCCAGTTTCAATTTACTTAGTTAACGGTATCAAACTGCAAGGCCAAGTTGAATCTTTTGATCAATTTGTAATCGTTTTACGTAATACTGTGAATCAGATGATTTATAAGCACGCGGTCTCCACGGTTGTGCCGTCAAAGGCTGTAAAAATCGATTTTGAAGACGGCGAAGAGCAGTAACATATTGTTTGTGGGTTATTTGGCTTGAGGCCGAGTAAGCTGATTGTGATCTTAGTAAGGTATGTTCGGATAAATATGTTGCGCGATTACAGACTTTTATTGGTGTTTCTACCTAATGGTGACCTTAGCTCACTCAGTGCACTTCAATATAGCGCCGTCGATGCGCCCCAAGAAAATTATTGTGTTTGAACTCGCCGAAGCCAAAGCCCAGCCAAATGCGTTGATTGTCTATCAACGTAATTCCTCTCAGGTTGACAAAGAAGTTCTCGAGGAAATTAAACTGCTCGCTGCTTCAGCGGGCGCTGTCGTAGTCGATACTTTGACGGCGTTTAGACGTTCTCCCGATGCTTCTACCTACATAGGTAAAGGAAAAGTTGAGGAGGTAAAAGCATTAGCTGAGTCAGAGAATATAGACTTAGTTATTTTGAATCACTCGATCAGCCCAATACAAGAACGAAATTTAGAGCGTGCTTTAGAGGTGCGTGTGCTTGACAGAACTGGTTTAATTCTCGATATCTTTGCCCAGCGCGCTACCAGTCACGAAGGAAAGCTTCAGGTTGAATTGGCGCAATTGAAACACTTATCAACTCGATTGGTGCGCGGCTGGACCCATTTAGAGCGTCAAAAAGGCGGTATTGGCTTGCGCGGTCCAGGTGAAACTCAATTAGAGACCGACAGACGACTTATTGGCCACCGTATCAAAATTCTTAATAAGCGTTTAGACGTAGTTTCAGCTCAGCGACAGTTGCGAAGAAAGTCTCGCGCCAAAGTGCCAGTGCCGACGGTGTCGCTGGTTGGGTATACCAATGCTGGTAAATCGAGCCTGTTTAACAATATCACCAACGCCGATGTGTATGCTGAAGATCAGCTGTTTGCAACACTAGACACAACCATGCGGAGAGTTGAGTTGCCGCAGTTCGGTGCCACGATACTGTCTGACACAGTCGGTTTCATTCGTGATCTACCGCACTCCTTGGTCGAAGCGTTTCATTCGACCCTGGAAGAGGTAAGTAACGCAAATTTGCTATTACATGTTGTCGATGTTGTTAGTAATTATCGAGAGGATTGTATAAGTGAAGTAAATAAGGTTCTAAATGAGATCGGCGCGTCGGGTATACCAACCATTATGGTTTTTAATAAAATTGATCTTAATGGTTCGTCAGCTAAAGTAAAACGCAATGACAACGGTTTGGTCAGCCAAATATGGTTGTCAGCGCATACTGGTGAAGGTATAGACATGTTGTTGGATGCAATTACCGAGTATTTGTCATTTTTACACATGCGCTGTCAAATTAGTTTGCCAGCCGGAAATGGCAAGTTGCGCGCAGCACTGTATGAAAAAAGTGTGGTTAAGACCGAGGGTATCAATGACGACGGTTCTTTCGAGCTGGAACTTGAATTATCACCGGCGGATTTTGGCTGGCTCCAGCAACAACATGACATTAACGCAATAAAGCGCTTATAGGGCTTGCTTGTACTCACATTAATCACCATATGTTTGATAGACTACGTCTATAAATATTAATAACTTTAATTCCCTTTTTGGAGAAATAACTCATGCCGTGGAATGAACCTGGCTCAGGCAATTCAGGAAACCGAGACCCTTGGGGTAACGGAAACAAAAATAAGGGCGGTCAAAGCCCCGACTTCGATCAAATTATCGATAACGTTCGCAAGCGCTTTGGCGGAGGCGGCGGCAGTGATGGTGGCAGTAAACGCAGTGGTTTATTTTCTCCGTGGCTAATAATCCTTCTGGTCGCAATTTTTTACTGGGGCACACAATCGTTTTACCAAGTTGATGAAGGTAATCAAAGTATTGAACTGCGGTTCGGTAAATTCAAACAAACGGTTGGTCCCGGTCTTAATTTTATCGTTTGGCCGCTTGAAGAGAAAATCGTTATCGATACTCAACAACTAAGAACGGTTGAAGTTGGTTATCGTGATAATTCGCCAGAGCCGAAAGAAGCCTTGATGTTGACGAGAGATCAAAATATCGTTGATGTTACTATGGCGGTTCAATACACCATAAAATCGATTGAAGATTTGGTCTTTAACGTTGGTGATATATTTGAACGAGGTGGTCTAGAGAGTGTTGTTCGAAGCGCTACCGAAAGTGCCCTACGTGAAGTCGTTGGTAGTACTGAGATGGATGATCTACTAACCACTGATCGACCAATTGTGGACGCTGAAACTAAAGAGTTATTGCAAAACATTCTTGATAGATACACGACCGGCATTCTGGTCAAGTCAATCGAAATTCAAGATGCTAAACCGCCTATGCAAGTTCGCGATGCTTTTGATGATGTGGTTCGTGCCGATCAAGATAGAACAAAGCTTACTAACCAAGCTGAAGCCTATGCTAAAAAACTTGTGCCAAACGCACGTGGTGAAGCGGCTCGAATTTTGCAAGAAGCAGAAGCTTATAAGGCCAAAGTGGTGGCCGAAGCAACGGGTGAGGCTGAACGTTTCAATAGAATTTTAACTGAGTATCAGAAAGCACCTGCGATCACCAAAAAGCGTTTATACATTGAGACAATGGAAGATGTTTTAGCGGATAGCAGCAAAGTTTTAATTGACCAAAATGCGGCCGGTGGCAACAGCTTGCTGTATTTACCAATTGATAAGATTATTGAGAGTAATAAGCGCGATGGAGGTGGTTCTACTTCAGCTCGCCGCGATGATGTGTTGCCGTCTTCACAGACGCCAAGTCAAGCCTCGCAAATTCAAACTATTGATAAAAACAAAAGAGGGGGTCGATAATGAAATCGGATAAATTATTAATGGGCCTTGTATTTGCCCTGGTCACTGCAGTGATTGTTTTTTCGAGCACCGTGTTTACCGTTAATGAATGGGAACGTGGCTTGAAGTTCCAGTTTGGTGAATTCTCAGGTGAAGAAATCCAGCCTGGTATTAACTTTAAAATTCCAATTGCGAACACCATTGAAACTTACGATATTCGAATTCAAACGATGGATCGAGCGCCTGAGCGTTTTATCACCGTGAATAAAGAAGAATTGTTAGTGGATAGTTTTGTTAAATGGAGAATTAGCGATTTACAGACTTATTATAAGTCGGTAAAAAATCGAGCTAACGCTGAAAACCGTTTAGAACAAAAGATAAATAACAGTCTTAAGGCTCAAATAGCTAAACGAACTATCAATGATGTGGTTGCTGGTGATCGTATTGAAATTATGAATGTGGTGCAGACCGCGATCGTTGAAGAAGCGATTTCAATTGGCGTTGAAGTTGTAGACGTGCGTTTGAAGCGAGTCGACTTAGCCGATCAAATTCAATCTAATGTTTATGAACGAATGCGCTCGGAACGTCAGCGAATTGCTAACGAATATCGCGCTACCGGTAACGAAAAAGCGATTGAGATTCGAGCTAACGCGGACCGTGAAAAAGTTGAGCTTGTATCTGAAGCTGAGCAGAAAGCACAGCTTACTCGAGGTGATGCAGATGCGACAGCAATTAAAACGTACGCTGATTCATTTGGCAAAGACGAAGAGTTCTATGATTTTTATCGAAGCCTAAGCGCCTATAAAAACACTTTTAACTCTTCTGGTGACTTGATTATTTTAGATCCTAAATCTGATTTCTTTAAGCACTTTAATACCAGTACTAGGTAGTCGTTAAAAGGCGCGTTTTAATTAGAAAGGCAGTCATTATGGCTGCCTTTTTTAATGTGACAGCAGGCTGCGATGAGTCATAACGGCTGCTATGTTGCTATGATCTAAGCCTGAATAAAAGATTTTTCTGCTTCAGGGCTGTACTAACAAGCAGCATGACGTATAATCCGCCCGTAATTAACATGACTCTTTCCAAGAAGGCGATCCGCCATGGTCAATGACGCTAACTGGCTACTACCAGAAGGTGTTGAAGAAATTCTGCCTGACGAGGCCATTAAGTTAGAGATGCTGCGACGTGACGTCTTAGATGACTTAATTGGTCGTGGTTTTCAACTTGTGATGCCACCAGTGATGGAATTTGTAGATTCTTTGCTAACGGGAACTGGCGAACAACTGGATACTCAAACTTATAAGTTTATGGATCAGCATACCCATCGAATGTTGGGTATTAGAGCTGATATTACGCCGCAGATAGCACGTATAGACTCCCATTATTTGGCTGATGTCGATATCAATAAACTCTGTTATGCCGGCACAGTATTGCGAACGCAACCATCGCAAATGGGTGGGCAGCGAGAGTTACTGCAGATTGGCGCGGAAATTTTTGGAGTTGCCGACGAAAGTGCTGATATTGAAGTGATCGAAGCGATGTTGACGGCGTTGCGCTTAAGTAATGCTAAGAAAATCACCTTAAGTCTGGGGCATGTGGGAATATATCGAGCTTTATTAATAGAGCAGGGAATTAATGGTATCTTAGAGCACACGCTACGCGATGTGTTGCTTCGTAAATCAACGCCTGACCTAAATGATTTAGCTAATCAATTAGATATTGCCCCGTTTATAGAATTGCTGAGCTTAGCGGGGTCGGCTGGTGTCATCGAGTCAGCTAGAAGCGCGTTTTCAGATAATCCTGAAATAGCCGCATCGCTTGCCCAGTTAGAGCTGGTACTGAGTCATTTAAGCTCCTCTAGCGATATTAATATTCATATTGATTTAGCGGATGTACTTGGCTACCAGTATCACACCGGCCTTACCTTTAATGCGTTTGTCGCAGATCGAGGAAGAACAGTTGCTCAAGGCGGTCGATATGATCGTATTGGTGAGCAGTTTGGTCGCGCGCGCCCCGCTACTGGTTTCAGTGCAGACTTGAAAACATTGGTAAAACTTAGTTAACAGTTAACCCTTATTAAGAGTCGGTCTTTTAGTGATCGACGCAGATATAGAAATTTAAGCATGAGCAAAAAAGTAATTGTAGTCGGCACTCAATGGGGCGATGAAGGAAAGGGTAAAATCGTAGACCTTCTTACCGATACCGCAAACGTTGTGGTTCGTTTTCAAGGTGGCCACAATGCCGGTCATACCTTGGTGATTGACGGTAAGAAGACTGTTTTGCACCTGATACCTTCGGGCATTCTTCGTGACGGTGTGCAGTGCTTGATTGGTAACGGTGTTGTTTTGGCACCAGATGCGTTGTTCGAAGAAATGGATGAGCTTGAAGCCAACGGCGTTCCTGTTAGTGAACGCCTAGGTATAAGCGAAGCTTGCCCGCTGATTTTACCGCACCATGTAGCGCTCGACCAAGCGCGAGAAATTAAACGTGGCAAGGCTGCGATCGGCACCACAGGCAGAGGTATTGGCCCCGCCTATGAAGACAAAGTTGCCCGCAGAGGGCTTCGCTTGGGTGACTTAGTCTTTGATCATGACTTTGCTGATAAGCTAAAAGATGTGATGGAGTTTCATAACTTTTCACTAAAGCATTATTACAAGGTTGATGAGTTAGATTATCAACAGTGTTTAGATCAGGCATTGTCTTATAAAGAACGCCTCACGCCGTTAACGGTTGATGTAACTCAATTGTTAGACGACTATAGTCGTGAAGGTCGGCCGATGATGTTTGAAGGCGCGCAAGGTATGATGTTAGATATTGATCACGGTACCTATCCGTTCGTTACGTCGTCAAATACCACATCCGGCTCCGCCGCGACCGGCAGTGGTGTAGGTCCTAACGCCTTTGATGAAGTGCTCGGTATTGTTAAAGCATACACAACCCGCGTTGGTGCTGGCCCTTTTCCAACTGAGTTGGATTGTGATGTCGGCCAACACCTCGGTGTTAAAGGGCATGAATTTGGTGCTACAACAGGGCGTTCGCGCCGTTGCGGTTGGTTTGACGCTGTATTAATGCGCCGTTCTCGCCAAGTTAACGGATTGTCATCATTGTGCTTGACTAAACTCGACGTACTCGATGGCTTAAAAGAATTGAAAATTTGTAACGCTTATCGTTACAACGACCAAGAGCTAAGCGTTGCACCGGTTGGTGCCGACGCACTAGCAAAGTGTGAGCCAGTATACGAGAGTATGCCCGGTTGGTCTGAGAACACACAAGGTGCGCAAACCATGGCAGAGCTGCCACAGGCTGCGCAAAACTACGTAGCACGTTTGGCTGAATTAGTCGGCGTGCCAATTGATATCGTTTCAACTGGCCCAGATAGGGCAGAGACGATTGTAATAAAAGATCTCTACGCGTAATTAAGCCGCGGATTGCTATTAAATTAGCCGCAGGCGCTGTTATTTAATTAACCGCAGGCACCAAGGATCCATAGTTGTTTTAATTTTGAAGCACCTAGATGGTTTGTCGTAAAGGCTTTATCCGATAGAGAAATTAGGAATAAGAAATAAATTTGAGTAACAAAAGTAACAACAAAAAAGAATCTACACGAAAGCACAAACGCTTAAGCACAGACATCGTATTAAAATATCTGTCGCAGCGCACTGAGCCTTCGAATACCAAGGCCATAGCTGAAACGCTGGGCCGAGTCGGCAAGGATGGTCGGCAAGAAACATTTGATATATTAGAGATACTGCGCGATCAAGGAAAAGTCTCGCAATTGAGTAAGCACCGATGGGCGATGAAGCACGCTATAGTCGAGCATCGTGGCCGCGTTGTCGGTCATGTCGATGGTCATGGCTATGTCCTCACCGACGAAACTCGAGAG
Source organism: Gammaproteobacteria bacterium (assembly GCA_034110505.1). Lineage (GTDB taxonomy): Bacteria > Pseudomonadota > Gammaproteobacteria > Arenicellales > Arenicellaceae > Arenicella. The sequence continues at coordinate 1,548 of JAWUZB010000154.1, read as the reverse complement.
AAAGTTTTTCTACGAGCGCAAGATATGCGTGATGCACTGCATAACGACATTGTCAATGTTCGTATAACCGGGCGTGATCGACGACAGAAGCTGTTGGGTCAAATAATCGATATTGTCGAACGTGGTAATTTAGTCATCGTCGGGCGCTACTTCAACGAGAGTAACGTTCACTTTGTGGTGCCAGACGATCAGCGAATTGGTCAAGATATCGCGGTCCTTGCAGACCATACCGCCGGTGCCAAGAACGGCCAAGTAGTGGCTGTTAAAATCACCAAGCACCCGACTAAAAACTTTCAACCATTAGGCGAAATCACTGAAGTGCTTGGAGATTATTTGTCACCGGGCATGGAAATTGAAATAGCGATTCGTAAACATGAACTGCCTCATCAATGGCCAGCTGCGGTTGAACAACAGATAAAGTCGTTTAATCAAGAAGTTACCGAAAAAGACTTCAAAGGTAGAACCGATATTCGCGATCTACCGTTGGTCACTATCGATGGCGAAGATGCTCGAGACTTTGACGATGCGGTTTATTGTCAACCTATGGATAATGGTCGTAATCGCCTGATTGTCGCTATCGCTGATGTTTCAAGCTATGTCAAAGAACAGAGTCCGCTGGATCAAGAAGCCTGGCAACGTGGTACCTCAGTGTACTTTCCGAACAATGTTATACCCATGCTTCCCGAGGTCTTATCTAACGGTCTGTGCTCGCTTAACCCGAAGGTTAATCGTTTATGTTTCGTATGTGACATGGTGATTGGTAAAGACGGCGATATAGAAAGCTACGATTTTTATCAGGCTGTGATGTATTCACACGCACGGCTTACCTATACACAAGTCGCTGCATTGATTGCAGGTGATCAACAAGCCAGCAATATACCGGACGAATTGCAACCGCCCATTCATGACTTATTTGCCTTGTCGAATAAGCTGGGTAAATGTCGCCGTCGTTCAGGCACAATTGAGTTTGAAATTCCTGAGCCAGTAATTATTTATGACGACCAACGAAAAATAGAAAGGGTTGAAGCACGTGAGCGAAATGATGCCCATAAGCTGATCGAAGAGTGCATGCTTGCGGCTAACATTTGTGCTTCATTGATGCTTGAGAATTCAGGCGCCGCTGGTATTTACCGAGTGCACGATGCACCGGACGAAGATAAGATAACCGACGCAAGAGCCTTCTTACGTCAGTTTAAATTAATACTCGGTGGCGGTGACCAACCAACTCCAAAGCACTTTGCCGAAGTAATTAATAAGGTAACGGATCCATTAACCGCAAAAATTGTTCAAACAACGCTGTTAAGAAGTATGAAGCAGGCGAGGTATGATGTTGAAAATACAGGGCATTTTGCACTTAACTTTGATTCTTATACGCATTTCACATCACCGATTCGTCGTTATTCTGATTTGTTGGTACATAGACAAATTCGTCGCCTGTTAGACAATCCTGATTTGCAAGACACTGATGAAAAATTCATTCAGGTTAATAAAACAGCGGAACAAACTTCTTCGACCGAGCGTCGTGCCGAAAAGGCAACGCGCGAGGCT
>JAWUZB010000153.1:0-15836 GCA_034110505.1 Gammaproteobacteria bacterium | reverse complement strand
GCTACCGATCATTGAAACGCTGATTAGCCATTGCTATTGCGTTAATAGCTGTTACACAGCGTCCCAATAATTGCGGGGGTGCTAATCACTATAAAGGTGCAGGAGAGGTTTAAAATTGTCGGGCAACCCATGGTCTGACCTCTTATTTACTGAGCACGAACCAAGTAATCACAAGAGGTTAATCTCCATGCGTAGTCGAGGGCGATCAGTTAATCGATTTATCGGGCCATACACTACATCCAGGCCTAATCGACGTGCATACGCATCTGACAAACAACCCAACTCAACATGGTTTCAGGCGCCTTGCCACATCGCAAACCCGTAAAGCGCTTGGTGGCGTGAAGTTTGCCGAACAAACCTTAATGGCCGGCGTTACCAGTGTGAGAAACCTTGGCGCACGTGGCTTTACGTGAGGCAATAAACGATGGGGATATAATTGGGCCCAGAATGTTTGTAACCGGGCCGTCGTTACAAATTACCGGTGGGCACGGCGACGAGAACCGCCTGCCTTACGATATACCACGCAAGGTTGTCGGAGTAGTTGATGGGCCATGGGATGCAGTCCGGCAGGTCCGAGAAAATATTAAGTACGGCGCAGATGCGATTAAACTCAAAGCAACCGGCGGAGTTTTATCCAAAGGTACTGCCGTCGGTGCGCCTGAATTTTCGTTAGAAGAAATGCAGGTAATCATCAGCGAAGCGCATCGTCGCGGGGTAACGGTTGCAGCCCATGCGCATGGTGCGAGTGGTATTAATGATGCCATTCGCGCCGGGGTCGATTCGGTTGAACACGCGAGCTTTATAGACGACCAGGGCATTAAGCTAGCAAAAGCACACGGCACCATGTTATCGATGGACATTTACGTGACTGAATACATTTTAAGCGAAGGCGAAGCAGTGGGTATTTCACCAGAAAGCTTAGACAAAGAACGTAGCGTCGGAACCTTGCAACGCCAGAATTTCACCAAAGCTGTCAACTCGGGCGTGAAGATGATGTTCGGCACTGACGCCGACGTGTATCCGCATGGAGACAACCTTAAACAACTCTCGCGCATGGTCAAGTTTGGTATGCCCCCGATGCAGGCACTGCAAGCGGCGTCTACCAACGGCGCTAAATTACTTAAAAAGGATGCCGATATTGGTTCACTACAAGTCGGGCGTTACGCCGACATCATTGCGGTTAAAGGCAATCCCTTAAATGATATTTCTATTTTGGAGAGCGTCGATTTCGTAATGAAAGGCGGAGAAGTGGTTAAATCTAATTAGCGTTATTTTTAATAGACCTCTTATATTTGCCCTACAAAATAACGCATTTGTAGGGCGTTTAATTTCTCAGTCGAGGCTACTCGAGTAGGCTAAACCTTCACCAATTGCTTACCAAAGTTTTTGCCTTTTAGCATCCCTTGGAACGCCTCTACCGCATTATCCAAGCCCTCGGCAATTGTTTCTTGATAAATCAATTCACCAGCGTTGATCCAATCAGTCAACCGATCGGTAACTTCTGCATGCTGACTCTGCCATTCATTTTGCAAGAAAAAACGATGCTGTGGCATCGGCTCACATGCACCGAAAATTGCTTGCGGAGTCTGGGCTTTACTAATATCAACGTCATTATAACTAGACACAAATCCACAGATCGGCACTCTGGCACCAGCATTAAGTAAAGGCGCAACGGCACGAGCTACATCGCCACCAACATTTTCAAAATAGATATCTATGCCCTGCGGACAAGCTTTTTGTAAGTCTTCGTTTAAAGCACCCGCTTTATAATCAACACAGACATCAAAGCCTAGCTTATCAACCACGTAAGCGCACTTTTCGGCACCACCAGCAACGCCCACTACTCGGCAACCCTGCTTCTTGGCGATCTGACCAACAATTCCACCAACAGCACCTGATGCCGCTGATACAACAACCGTTTCACCGCTCTTTGGCTTACCTACATTAAGTAGACCAAAGTAAGCTGTTCGACCCGTCATACCGGCAGCGCCCAAATAGGCTTGAAGGGGTACGCCAGCTGGCCGAATTTTGTACAACATAGGTGTATTATCGCCAACTATCGAATATTCCTGCCAGCCGCTATAGCTTGTTACGTGATCACCCACAGCATATTTATCTGAACGGCTTTCAACCACCTCGCCAACAGACTCCCCGACCACAACGCCATCAATTGCCACTGGGTTAGCATATGACTTGGCATCATTCATCATCGGCCGCATGTAGGGGTCCAACGATAACCACAAGGTCTTGATTAAGATTTGCCCTTCAGCTAGTTCAGCGACAGCCGATTGGTCAATACGAAAATCCGATTGTTGGGGTTCGCCTTGTGGGCGGGCGGCTAGTACGACAGCACGATTTGTATAAGTCATATTAATTTTTAATTTTAAGTTTTAAGTTTCTTGAGCTCGATTACTCCAAACTCAATCGTTTCTAGATCAATAAAAAGGCGGCTGGCTAGGCAACGATCACGTTTGTTTTGCGCGATCAAAGACCAATGCTCAGCGCCCGGGGTGGCGGCAAAAATCGGCAATGTTGCGAGCCGTTTCACGACTAATTTCAGGGCAGCAGGTCGGCAGCACTTCGGTTGCGTGTGCGGTGCCCATGACTTGCCGACAGCGAGCCTCCACACCTTGTTGCAACAAGAACCGATAGAAATTGATGCCTTCGTCACGCAGCGGATCGCATTCGTTGACACTAATTATTGTCGGCGGAAACCCTCGTACATCGTCACCTTTTGCGAAACTGGGCCAAGCCAGCGGATTTTGCTGCTCGAGCTCGTCAATACCATACGCCATTGCGCCGTAGTTGCTGTGCAGATCAAGCATGATGCCATTATTCTCAACCGATGAAGGGCTATCTTCATACGGCCAGGCCCCTGCAATATAAGGACAAAGCGCGTAGAGCCCGCTGATCAAGTTAAGCTGATTTTCCTGCTTCAGCTTTAGCCCCGTGGCCAGAGTTAGGTTACCACCGCCACTTTCTCCTGCGACAATGATTCTTTGCGGATCGATGTTCATCGAAGCCGCATTCTCAGAAATCCACTTCAGACCCGATACGCAATCGTTCAGACCCGCCGGAAAAGGTGCCACCTCGGACGCCGAGCTTGGCGAGACGCAGTTGCGAAAGTCGACCATAGCAACGTTGACACCGCAGGCCGCAATAATCTTGCCCCAGGCGCGATAGTTTGCGTCATAACAAGACATGATCATCATCCCGCCACCGTGGATGTAGTAGACACACGGCAAGGGTTGGTCAGATTCAGGTTGAATCAATTGAATCTTAATCGTGTTGCCATCAGGTGAAGAGTTGAATTCCTTAGTAGAGATTGTAAGCCCCGCCGAAGGTGCTACCTCTTCGTTGTCGAATGACTGCATAAAGCCCTGTAGATTCTCACGTGCGGCGATAGACTTTACGGAGTTCGCCTGCCGCAAAATCTCTTCTCGGCTTTCGACGTCGTGCGCGGGTGGCAACTGCATTAAATTCAGCAGAGGCTTGAGACGAGGGTCTAGTCGCACGTCGTTATCGATCTTTGGATTACTGATGGGTTTTACCTGCAAAGTTGTTCACTCTAATGAGCAGATTAAACCCTAGCTCTGCTTTATACAACAACAGACTCTGATTGAGAAAATTACTGACTCTAGATAACTAACTGATGGACAATGCTAGTTTGTTTCTTATTTATTAAAAAACCATAAGGATAAAAAGAAAGATCTCCCTTTGTCATTGCCTGAACTATCATGATACAACTCCACCATAGTTAGCCACAGAGTAAAATACTTGCAAAAAATTTTAAACGAAATTGTCGACAAAATAGAGGTCATTACCGAGCGTGGCAAAGTTGCTGATTACATCCCTGAACTTGCGGCAGTAGATCCTAATCAATTTGGGATTTCAGTCGCGTTACCCAGTGGACAGGTGTTTAGTGCGGGTTGTGCGCAACAGTTATTTTCAATTCAGAGTATATCTAAGGTATTTAGCTTAGCGTTGGCACTAGGGAAAATCGGCGACGCAGTTTGGACAAAAGTTGGCAGAGAGCCGTCTGGTGATCCATTTAACTCTATTGTGCAACTTGAACACGAGCACGGCAGGCCACGTAACCCGTTTATCAACGCAGGGGCTATTGCCATTGTTGATGCTATTATGATGGGGCATCAGCCTAAAGAATTGCTAGCCGAAATTTTACTATTCGTTCGCTATATTGCTAATGACGACAGTATCGCTATTGATGAAAAAGTCGCACTGTCAGAGCTGGCTACAGGACATCGCAATGCATCATTAGCACATTTTATGGCATCGTTTGGTCGTATCGAACATCCAATCGACTGGGTGTTAGGAACTTATTATCATCAGTGCTCAATTTCAATGAGTTGTGACCAGTTGGCAAAATCAGGCTTGTTTTTGGTGTCTGATGGCGTAAATCAAAGCACCGGATTTAGAGTAGTATCGTCGCACAGAGCTAGGCGTATAAATTCGCTGATGTTAATGTGTGGCCATTATGACGGTTCAGGTGAGTTTGCTTACCGTGTTGGTTTGCCTGGTAAAAGCGGTGTTGGTGGGGGCATATTGGCTATTGCACCAGGCAAAGCATCTATAGCGGTTTGGTCTCCGGGGCTTGATAAAATAGGCAATAGTAAACTGGGAACCCTGGCCTTAGAAATGTTAGTTCAACGCACGGGATGGTCCGTTTTTTAGCGCTTTTTGTATCGTCTAACAACAATCTCAGTATTCTTTGATCTAATTGCTGTAGCACTATAGTATTAATTCTCACTAATGGTGAAATCGAAACATAAAGCAAAAAAACCTTGGTGCTACGACCTTTTCGCGGCGTTACCAAAACGTGTGAGAGGCTTATTTGCAAACCCAATTTCAAACCGTTAAACGACTGTATCTTTTTCTACAGTCTCGTTAAATTCTAAAAGTAGCCAATAAAGGAAAGATATGAGTGATCCAACAAGAGCATCTGACACACCTATTGCCGTCGAGGTTGAGACCGGGAAATCATATTTCTGGTGCTCATGTGGTGAAAGTAAATCACAACCATTTTGCGATGGGTCTCATAAAGGCACGGATTTCATACCAGTAAAGTACCAAGCAGAGGAATCTAAAAAGGTTTTCTTTTGTGGCTGTAAAAGTACAGCATCGCAACCGATGTGCGATGGTAGCCATAAAAAAACTTAGCCAGCACATGGGTGCAAGTTGGTGAATCATCACGCGCATGCTAAAGGCCTTATCCGCCACTGTTAAAGATTAAAAAGGAAAGCCTGCTATTACCGATAGTTTCTTAAGGGGGCCGTCCTGATTAATGTTCTTTATAAACTCCTTGACGGAAAAAAATACACGCGGTTAAGTAGCGGGAGCGGCGGGAAAACTGACCTCGCTAACCATTATGGGTGTCGCACTAAGGTTTTCGCACTAAGGTTTTCAAAACTATTGATTTGCAATTGCTCGTTCGCGCATTAGCAGAAATAGCGGGTATGCGAAGGCAAGCGCTATACCGATTGACAGCGGTATATACACCCACCAATGTTTCATTCCCAAGCGACGCGACTCAACGAATGACCAAAAGAAAAACACCACTAAGATTACTGCGATGTCATTCGCTATTGAAGCGGATGATGGATTTACATAATTATCACGAACAAAACTGGCAAAAGAGAAATTCGGATCAAGATCCATCGCTTGTAAGTTAAAGTACCAAGTGGCACACACCCCAACAATGGCCATCACGGCATAGAATATTTGCTTGGCATTTGAACTCATGTGTTTGCCCTCATCTCTAGTTGTTAGAGCGCTACTGTAATTGAATACTGACGCGACGGCTAATTTCTCTATGCATCAACGTTAAGCGCTAGCCAAGCGCCAGAACCATAAACATACGCAGGTGCAAAATGCTAAACTCAACCTCATTAAATTCTCCTTACCGTTGGCTACGGTCTAGATTATTCATTGGCCCGTTGTCATGACTTTTTATATAATTTTTGGATAGACCAAGATATGGACTCCTTATTAATACTAAGCGCTGTATTCAAACTCGGTTTGCCTATGTTGGTACTCAGCTGGCTTCTATTTTCGTGGCTCTACCGAAAAGGGAAACTTGAGATAAAGGCCGGCAACAAAGAAACCGCCGTAAGTTTAAAGGCGATGAAAAAAGAATCCAAGGCCAAAGGCCAGGGTGGGCAGAATTATCTCTATGATAAGTGGATGTGGTTTGGTAGCGGATTTTATGGCTTGGCCGCACTATGGACATTTATGGTGATAGAGGTGATCGATCTTGCCAACTTTATTTTCAATTTTCCAGGCTTCGCTAGTTTATTCGCTGAGGGGATTATTAATACGTTGGTAACGCTGCTTTTAAATCAGCTAGGCAATATCCTCAGCGCCTTTATATGGTTCAATTATTGGTCTGATGGTTCGCCGATTATATGGCTTCTAGTCGCTTATCTCAGTTATTTGGGAGGTATTGAATTAGCCAAACGATACAATATTGAGTTACCAAGAAAATCATCAAGCTAGAGCTTTTAGTTAGCGGCATGCGTATCTAATGAAAAATGGACGCACGTCATTCATTATCGACCCTTTGGCCAAAAGGCATTAGACCAGACCCCTTGAGTTTTGTAAGCTCTTAACCATATTGCTAAGTCGAGTGTGAACCTTAGATTTCCACTAGATGATAAAATCATTCACATTTCCCCTAACGGAACAGTAACTTCATGAAAGAATTTCAACTCATCATCTTTGGCGCGACCGGCCTAACCGGCAAGCAAACAGCGCTTTATGTTAATCGATTTGCTAAAGAAAACCGCATTAGTTGGGCTATAGCCGGACGCGATGAAGATAAACTACATAGCATGGTTACCGAACTTCAGCTTGATTTAGACGGTGTTATTGTCGCTGACGCCTTAGACGAAAGCTCGATTCAATCAATGGTAAAACGTACCACGGCCTTAATAAATTTAGCCGGGCCTTATGCCACGTATGGAGTCAATGTCGTTGGACAATGCGCAAAACAAGGTGTTTCTTACGCGGATTTAAGTGGTGAAACATTGTTTGTCAGAGAAATGATTGAAAAATACGATGAAACCGCCAAAAAATCTGGGGCAAGAATGATTCCAGTGTGCGGTTATGAAGCCTTGCCATTTGACTTAGGGTGCCTGTTTGTTGCTGATAAATTTCAGCAACAATATGACCAAAAACCTACTTTGGTTGAGTCTATTGCTCAGTTCCATTTCGATGGCAAGGTTATTTACCCATCAGATGGAATAAGCGGGGGCACTTGGGCGAGCGGAGTAGAAATGTTTAAGATGGACAATCTTGACGGCGTTACTGACCCACATATTTTATTGGGCACTGATCGCACGTGGCTGCCTAAGCAAAGTCAAAAATACCAGCTCTTAAAGAATGCCTTTCCTCATGGCGATGGCTGGCTTGCTCCTATGGTTCCGCAACCCTGGCTTAATCCAGCCGTAATTTATCGTAGCCAAGAGATACTCAGAGCTGATCAGAATGATGTTGGGTATACCTATAGAGAAGGTATGGATACCAGCGGCTTCTTCCCAGGTGACAAATTATTAAAACCCTTCACCGCAATAGGCATGGCCATTGCGGTGGAAGCTGGCGGTGTTCTGTCAAAGCTCAATACCTCTGCCCCTAGAAAAATGATGGCTAAGTTTATGCAGCGGTTTGGTCCAAAATCGGGCGATGGCCCAAAACCAGAGCGGCTTGATTTGTGGTCTTACACAATTGAATTTAAAGCAACTGACGACTCTGGCAACGAGGCTTGTGCAACAGTTACAGGTAAAGGGCAACCTGGCTATAAATCAACCGCAGATATCATTGGTCAAGTAGGCATACTTCTTGCAACAAATGACAAACGCCTTCCTGAGCTAGCTGGGATTTTGACCCCTGCTTCCGCCTTAGGCTTAGACATACTGGATGAATTTTCCAACGCTAGATTGTATTTCAAATAAGATAGAAACCAAATTAATGTCATCTTGAGGGTAGGCGAAAGATCTCATAGACACGGCTCTATCGATAGAGGTCCTTCGGCTTCGCTCAGCATGACAAACTAGGATACTCGGCATAGGGCTGTACATTGCCCTTAAACGACGTCCGAAAAAACAATCAGTCTCATCTTGAGCATTGTCGAAAGATGACCAACATGGAGGATCGTCGTACGCCAGCTACGCGCTGTGACGTCAACGGGCAGTAGCTAACAACTTTAACTCGCCTCTTGCATTGTAAAGTAACAAACCCGACAACTTACCTTGCACGTCTATCGACTAACTAACGGTGGTCGCCTTTATTGTTCCATACTTTTCCGGAAACCATATCGTCGAAAACTTTTGAACAAATAGTATGCGACCAATTTTACCTAGCTATTTTCAGGGTATCAACAAGAGGTGTTTCCAACTCGGCCAGCTTTGTTGCCATATCTTCCGCTGAGGTTGCTGGTTTTACATTTTTATCGATGGCCAAAATTTTACCATCCCTGCCTATATAAAACGTGTGTCTAGCGGCGGTACCGCTTTCCCTTAGCACACCGTACTGCTGTGCTGTTTTCTTAGTTGGGTCACTAAGTAATGGGAAGTCTGCTTCTTGCTGTTGGGCAAACCCTATATTTTTCTCAATCGGATCAACGCTTACCATAAAGTATGTAACCGTGAATTTTTTTAGTAAGTGGCCATTCTCAGACAGCGACTTACATTCAATTGTGCAGCCTCCTGTATAAGCTTTAGGGAACCACGCAAGCACAACTGATTGCTTGCCTCGAAAATCCGATAAGCTATAGGTTTGGCCATCGGAACCTTGCAATGTGAAATCAGGGGCGATCGACCCTACTTCCAAGGCTGAAGATGGCATAGACCACAAAAACAATAGTGCTAGAATAATCGTTTGTTTCATTATTTCTCTCGTGTTGGCAAAGAAATCGAGCATGAGATAGCTACCCCGCTGAGTCAATGCTGAAGGTTGTACAACGGCTATTGCTGCACTGCAGCGAGCAATTCAGACAATAACCACTTGCCGCTACCTGCTCGCCAGCTAACTAACAATCGTTGGCCGATAAGAGTGAATATTGATTTTTCTAAAACGTCATCACTCGATAAAAGGGAACGCGACTGGACAATTATCCTCTATCGAATGAATTATTTTCTAATTGCAGGTGTTGGTCAAGAAACCGATATTCGCCCTTAAATGATCATTATTGCTTTTTATCAGAAACCTATATCGCGCGCTCTACGCTCTTCCAATGCGGCGCTCGAAGCTTCTGTTTAAATATTTTGCCGCTATCTTCTCTCGGTAATTCATCATGAATTTCGATAAGCCTTGGGATCTTAAATTTAGCGATTTTTCCTTCTAGGAATGAATTGATTGATTTTTGGTTTACCGTTTTACCCGGCGCAAGTTGCAAAGCGGCAACCACCGACTCGCCGAACTCCGGATGTGGCGCGCCAAACACTGCGCAATCTAGCACTTCGGGCATTTCTAGTATGGCGGCTTCTATCTCCGCAGGGAAGATATTAGCGCCGCCCGAGATAATCATATCTTTCTTTCGATCACTAATAAAAAGATAGTCTTCTTCATCCACATGCCCCACGTCTCCTACGGTAACGTGCTCGCCATACCGAAGACCCTCAAGATCACCTTGCACATTCGAATAGGAAAATTCTCCAAACATAGGCAAATGCATGTATATCGAACCTGTTTCACCTATTGGTAACTCCTGAGCCTGATCATCAAGTATTTTGATCGACCCACCCGGTAACACCTTGCCTACTGAACCCGGTTTTCGCTGCGATTCTTCCGACGAAATCAACGTCATAAAACCAATTTCACTGGCGCCATAAGTTTCATAAAAAATCGGCCCAAACCAGCCTATCATTGCTTCTTTCACGTCTTGTGGCCAGGCTGAGCCGGTTGAAATACTGTACCGAAGTGATGAAGTGTCATAACGCCCTCTTATCTCCTCAGGCAGCTTTAACAGACGCACCATCATGGTGGGGACGAGGTAACAATGAGTGATTTTAAACTGCTCTATATCGGACAAGAATTGTTCTGCATCAAAACGTGATCTCAAATAGATATCCGTCGTCTCTGAAGCCACACAAATAGTCGACAGCACATTGGGCGCGCTGTGATAAAGCGGAGCCGATGTATAAAAACGATCACCTGCTTGCAACTTCAATAACAACTCAGCAAGACCTTTGTAGGTCTCGTAAGAGTCTGGTCGGCTTGGATCAAGCGTGCGCCTTATCCCCTTAGGCTTACCTGTACTACCCGACGTATAAGGCATAATGCCGCGTGTTCTTAAAGGTTGAGTGGTTAAAGGTTCGGTTTTTTCCAACAGAGCCTCGAGCTCTATTTGACCTTCATTTTGACAATGCTCTACAGCGTATTCAGCTTCAGCGTCTAGTGGCACCTTAGCGGCTAGAATAGGCACGCCAAGAGCGTATTCATCTTTAAAAAAGGACGTAAGGCTACTATGCCCTATCAAAATCTTAGCAGCGGAATCCTGCATTATGCTTTTGATTTCGTTAGCCGATCCGTGCCAGTTTAGCGTGACATAGTGAGCGCCAACATAACGACATGCCTCGACCACCTCCAAGTATAATGTATCGTTATACAATAGCGCGCCAACCGCATCATCCTCCGACACGCCCATTGCTTTCAAAATAGCGGCGAGCCTTAGTGCACGATCATGAAATAGCGCTCTATTGGTTTTACTGGCTCCTATATTAAAATCGACTGGCATCTCTTCACTCCTTTTATTTTAGAAAAATCTTAAGCCAAACCAGCTAGTCAGTCAATTATATCAAGTTAACAAGAAAAGCAATTTAAACCCTTGAGAATCAAAGGGGTCTGGAATCAAAGGGCTTTGGAATCAAAGGTGCCTGAGCTTAAATTTATCTCAATTCATAGAAAAGTACCTCCCTTTATGATACTGCAATATAAACTGTGTGTGCACTTATCCTAACTGTTATGGTAGACGCTATAATTTAAAAGCAATTTCCGGCCGGGGTCAGCCAGGTCGAATAAAGGTCAACCCGTACCCCAACCCAAATGTAAGCAATTGAATTGGGTGGCCACAGACACGTTTTGCTAGGGAGGCCGCCTGCCACATATCGGCTGTTCTTCCTAAACTTAGAGGATAGAAACCATGTTAATTATTCCCGAAATTCAGATCCAGGCCGGTAAAGTCATCACGCCTTTCGCTAATCACGGCGATGATGTGGTTCACGATATTTCACCGATGGAGGCATTGAAAAAATTTGTTGCCGTCGACCCTAAAATGATTCAAATAGTAGATATCGATGCTATCCGCTCCAAGCAAACAAACAATGAAGCGCTGATAAAGCAGATGATTGCCGAAACTCTTATACCGATACAAGTATTTGGCGGTATCCGGACTCTTAATCAGATCAACGATTGGTTTGAATCGGGGGCCGCGCGCGTAGTGCTCGGGACTGTCGCTATCACGGATCCACCTCTGGTATTAGAGGCGGCAACTCGTCATCCTGGCGGGATAATTGTTCATATCGCCACTCGGGACGGCCATGTGGTTATCGACGACTGGAAAACAGAGACTGCCTTTAAGCAGGAAGACATTCTCAGGGAACTGCTGGTATCAGGGATCGCAGGCGTGATCCATAAGGCCACAGAATATATGGAAGGTGGTTTTCTGGAAGATCTGGCTTTAACCGAGCAACTCAGCCACGATGTATCTATTCCGGTTTATTCCAGTGGCACTGTACTGACGTTAGACGATATCTCACGTCTTCGATTCCTACCTAATATCAATGGCGCGATAGTCAGCCATGCGCTGATGACGGGCGATATTTTATTGGAGGAGGCGTTGCAAGTTGCCGCGCAAAAAGAAACAAGCCCTGAACCGGAGACGATTACGCCGAACGCTAAAATGGGGATACATCAGGGTATCAGAGCTTATCTTGCAGCCTATAACACCTCGCAAGCCTCTAGGGTCTGGAACCTAGCGCTACGCGAAGCAATTACCGATGCCAATCCTTACATTGAAGTCAGTATTCCTCTGCACGATCTGGAAGTTGAGGAAGTTCAGCTGTCCCCCAGAGACATACAACAGCGCTATCAGGATGAATTAGATAATTCTGATATTGTTATTGTGATACTCGATGGCATCGAAAACGAGGCATGGACCGGCTTTGAATGTGGTTATGCCCGCGCCAAAGGCAAGTATATCTACGGCATATCGTCCGATCGGGAGATGAGGGACTTGAATCAGAAGCGTTATGCAGCTATGTGCGACGAGCTAATTTTTTTCACATCAGGAGACGATCTGAATGCATCGCATAGTGAAATTTCTCATGCACTGGCAACCCTGACGATGGTGCGGCTCCAGTAGTGTTGTTTCAATCGCGTCAAATCGGCAAAGACGAAAATGTTGTGTGGCCTAAAGGACTGCATAATACTACTGGCTAAAGATGCCTTTTTGCCTGTTTAGTGATGCCTGTCCTTGTTTAGTGATGCCTGTCCTAGCTATTCTGTACCAGTACGTTTTCGTGCGGTCCCCATATACTCAGGCCTTAGTCCGATGCCAGTAGGGGTAACTTTGACCGTCAGAGGCTCCAATGGTTTTAAATAATGGTGGACACCCATCCCAAGGTTCGGAGCTTTAAGGGTATTCGAACTCGCTATTAGGCGCTAGCTGGTAATGCTATTAGATCGATAGTGACACGAGACCAGAACTAGCTAAGTCTTCGTGCCTTTACTTTGTTTACTTGCAGTTGACTGTTTTCGAGTTGATATTAAGCCTCACCGTTTAGGTGATGATTTACTCAAACTGTTTGTTTTATATTCTAGGGTGAGTTAAAAAGGTGCCTCTGCGTTGAAGGCTTGCGTTTATACCCTCGGCCTTCGCATACTCTTTTAACAATTTGTTCGCTGCCGACCCAACATTGAAAGTGCGACTCAAACTCGGTGGTTAGAATCTTCCAAGCCTCAACGTTTAAGTTTAGTCGGCTTAATATGTGCGGCTGAGTATTATCTATGTGGCCACGCTTGTCTTCTCGAATAATTCGGCCGGTCCAATCAACCAGCTCTAAATAGTCCTTGAGTTTAAAGGGGATGCCAATGTTGTTTTCAGTGATGCCTATAAAATGTTCTAGGCTGTCATCGTTAACGTTGGGGCTATTAAGTTGCTTTATTCGACGTCGAATGGAGGTGTAATGCGATTCTTCAGGGGTAGCGGCCATACGCGCTCTTATTGGGTTGAGGTCTACGTAGGCCATGCATGAAAGTAGCGCTTGATCATCAAGAAGGGCTTGGCCAAAATCACTTGACCACTACACAAAACCGTAAACACATATAGCACTGAGAAAAACCATGACCGATCTGAACACACTAAAGCAAACCATGCTCGCGCTTGCATACACCGCGGATGCAGCTGGCGCGGGAATTGGCGATGACGTCGCCGCCAATATCA
The DNA here is from genome assembly GCA_034110505.1 of Gammaproteobacteria bacterium. GTDB lineage: Bacteria > Pseudomonadota > Gammaproteobacteria > Arenicellales > Arenicellaceae > Arenicella. The sequence goes on along the minus strand of JAWUZB010000153.1, from coordinate 2,380 downwards.
CCGCTGGAGATATCGTAAACTGCGTACTCAGTTCAGTACCGGAACTGTCAAGCCAGTGGGCGATTGTATGGGGCCCGCGAGTATACGACTTCCCCATTATTTCAAAAGGTCATAGCAACAATGCCATGCTAGTGGTGCAGAACACCGACAACCCAAATATGTACGCCGTCGCCATTGCCGGGACAGACCCCAAATCATGGTCGGATTGGCTGCTTGAAGACCTATGGGTGTGGGATACACGGCCATGGTATTACGGCAATCCGCCTGCTTCTCTTAATCCCCAGATATCGGCCGCTACCGCGGTAGGATTGTCCACTCTGCAAACAATTGCACCCGTTTCTGGAACACCCGCTCAGGGCTTAGCCTTACGTGAATTTTTGGGTTCTATAATGAACGATACATCGGAAGATGTATCAATTTACGTAACAGGCCATAGCCTAGGAGGAGCCTTAGCACCCTCGGTAGCATGTTGGCTCAACGACACTAAGTCTGCATGGGACGAAAAAGACCAATCGACAATACACGCTTATGCCTTCGCCGGTGCGACACCAGGCAATGCTGATTTTGCAACCTGGATGAACAGTCAGTTTCAAGGAGACCAGCTGGTTCGAGTCAGTAACACCTTAGACATGGTGCCGCATGCTTGGAACTATGAAACGATGTTAGAAATTCAGAATCTATACCCCGCTCCCTATTCCTTACCGAGATTACTAGACGGTGTGATCAAGGGCATCGCGACAAAGCTACAACCGATTAACTATCAGTTTGTCGGCGAAGGAAGCCAAATACAAGCTATACACGGCAGCCTCTACGATATTAATCCACTACCATCTGCTCACCTTGCACGTTTCTTTGCGCAAGTTTTAAAACAACATGTTGATTCCTATCCAGACAATCTTGGTCTACCCAATCTGAATAAGCAGATCGCTGCCTGTCAGGCTAAGTTTATTTAGCTGAGAGGGTACGAAACCTAACTCGCCTTCATACAACAGACTCGGGTTAAGAAAATCAATAACTCACATCAATAGATATAAGGGCAGGCCTGGTCTTCTATCTATTGATTTCTACCCTTCTATTAACCGACCTTTTGCTCCAGCTGTTGCGTTGATTTGAAGATTGCAATAACCCCCAGGTTTCAGGTATCTGGTAGTCTTGATCTAAGTTAAATTCAATTCGATAAAACTTAGCCTCGCAAATAGCTAGGGGTCAAATCTTTTTACAATACTATTTATTGTTCTTTGCGCTTTCTTATCGTTAGCCAGCTCCGCTTTCACCATATGTATTGCTGAAGCAACACCTCCATAGTGCTTCATGCCAAAGTGATTAGCTATTTCCACCAGCTTATAATCACCTAATAGCTGAGACAAATACATCGCTACCTTTCGAGGATAGTTTTTCAATCCTCGCCCTCTTTTCATATCCAGAATGTCTTGCTTCTCACAGTTATAAGCCTCGGCGACTTGACCTACAATTTGCTCCAAGCTCGGGCCTTCTCTCAATCGGTTTACCCGTGGGGCTTCGCTGTTTTGCACTTTTCCCAATTTCGCCACAAGCTCTATAAATGCTGCGCTTCCCAACACAGGCGAGATTCGTTGCTTAGAATAAAAAGAAGCCACCTCATCATTCAGTTCAACATCTTCTACAAACGTCCGATAGCGCTTCGCTTTTGTTCGGCCTAATGTTATTTGCCCATATACCTCATCCATCGTCAACCATTTATCATGCTTACGCTTACCAATATACGCCGGGTAGCTCGACCAAGGATAGCCACTTAAATCTTTAACCATGTTCGCCTCAAGTGGGTTCTTATGTATGTACTTACTAAGATGCAGCAAATACTCATCACTATCAACAAGCACGGCTTTATAACGTCCTTTGAATAGTGCCCCGTCGATTTTCGATAACCGATTGTATTTCTGGGTATACACACTTCCTATATGCCGCATAGCACGCTGCAAATTCCCACGTGGTGTGCTCACCAGTAAATGGTAGTGGTTCGTCATCAGGCAATAGGCATGTACCTCTAGGCCAAACTTGATAACCGATTCTGACAAAATCTCAAGAAATGCATCGTAGTAGACTTTATCGTGAAAAATATCCTTCTTGCCCTGCCCTCTATTCATTACATGATAGTAAGCGCCTTCGTATTCTATTCTCTGTGGTCGACTCATGTCCTAAATCATACATCGATCAAATAGTATTGAAAAAAGATTTGACCCCTAATTTCGACCCCTAATTTCTATGGCTTACGCCTTTCGCCGATTGACACTTGTCGTGACTGCGTTTTTTTGAACGTTCTTCTCTGATTTTTATAGGACTTTGAATCACGTAAATTGTATAAATGAGAAACGGATATCTGCGCTATATTTTCATACTCATT
>JAWUZB010000152.1:0-8641 GCA_034110505.1 Gammaproteobacteria bacterium | reverse complement strand
AATCGTCGTAAACGAGGCATTAACCCAGCCGGAGTTGACTGACCTTGTGGAGAGATCAAGGTAATCTTGTCGCCTACCGTTGCGCCAATCTTCGCCGCTAAACCGCGTCCAAGAACGACATTGTAGTTACCTTTTTGGAGTAAATCGAAACTACCAACATCCATGTTGCTGGCTATCGCTGAGACCTTAACTTCTTCGCTCGGCAACACACCTTTTACCAAAGAGCCAGTTACCGCTCCACTGAGGGTTATCAGCCCTTGAGCATAGATGTATGGCGCTCTGCCAAGAACATCAGGGTGGCTGTCGACTATCTTCGTCAACGACTGCCAGTCTTGCAAACGATTGCCTTGACCAGTGATCGTCACGTGTGGTGCGACGTCTAGAATGCTCCCGCGCAACTCGTTACCGAAGCCGTTCATAATCGAGATGACCGAGATCAGCACCCAGACACCAATCGCCACCCCTAACGTTGAGATTGCGGAGATGAACGATATAAATCCATTTCGACGCTTGGCACGCGAGTACCGCGAGCCAATCATCATTGGTAAATTAGTTTTTGCCATGCGTTAGAGTATTTTTTTTACTAGTAAGACCGTTATAGTTAACTCAGGTCTGCTTCAGGACGCATATGAGGAAATAGTTATACATCCCGAATTGATGGGCTGTCGGTAAACAACATCACCATTCGATCAATACCTATACCCTCTCCGGCGGTCGGAGGCATTCCGTATTCCAGTGCTCGAATATAATCCGCATCGTAGTGCATTGCTTCATCATCGCCAGCGTCTTTTTCAGCGACTTGCTGCTGAAACCGCGCGGCTTGGTCTTCTGGGTCATTCAACTCAGAGAAACCATTGGCAATTTCGCGCCCAGCTATAAATAATTCAAAGCGATCGGCGACAAAGTCATCATTATCATTGCGACGTGATAGTGGCGACACTTCAACTGGATAGGCGGTAATAAAGGTTGGTTCAGCCAGACGCTCTTCTACCGTTTTCTCAAAAATTTCAATTTGAACTTTGCCCAAACCGTAACTATCTTTAATCAACACTTTTAGCCCTTTGGCGTATTCGACTAACTTAGTTCGATCTTGCAAATCAGCTTCGCTCAAACTCGGGTTAAAGTGCAATATTGATTCGGCTACGGTCATTCGATTGAATGGCTTATTAAAGTCGATCTCTTGACCTTGATAGCTGACTAAGCCATTTTCAGTAATAGACTGAGCAATGCCTTTGAACATTTCTTCAGTGATGTCCATCAGGTCATGATAATCGGCATATGCTTGATAAAATTCAAGCATAGTAAACTCAGGGTTATGTCGCGTACTTAAACCCTCATTACGAAAATTACGATTAATTTCGAATACCCGTTCAAAACCACCAACGACTAACCGCTTTAGATACAGCTCTGGCGCAATACGCAAAAACAAGGTCATATCCAATGCATTATGATGAGTGACAAATGGTCGGGCAACTGCACCGCCGGGAATCGCTTGCATCATTGGCGTTTCAACTTCTAAATATTCTTTTTCAATCAAAAAATTACGAATGAAATTTACAATTTTAGATCGCGTAGTAAATACTTTTCGGCTCTGTTCATTGATGATTAAATCAACATAACGTTGACGATATGACGTTTCTTTATCTTTCAACCCATTGAACTTATCAGGCAGTGGTCTTAATGACTTCACTAACAATTCGATGTGGCTAACCTTTACGCTGAGTTCACCCTTATTGGTTCTAAATAAGGTGCCTTTAACCGCAACGATATCGCCAATATCCCATTTTTTAAATTCTTCGTTATAGAAACCCTCAGGCAATGCATCACGTGAAACGTAAACTTGCAGTCGATCTGTACGGTCTTGCACATGAGCAAAACTGGCCTTACCCATAATCCGACAGCTCATCATACGACCGGCTATAGCAACTTCAACCGACAATTCTGCCAATGCCTCTTTCTCAATCTCTGCATACTCAGCAATTAAATCACTTGCCAAATTTTCAGGTTTGAAGGTGTTCGGATAGGCTTGAGTCGACTTACGCCATACATCGAGTTTTTCACGGCGTTGACGGATTAGTTCGTTCTCATCAACCTGAGGTTGGTCAGTATTATTAGTATCGCTCACGGTATTATTTTCTTTAAGGTAAAAATGTTTAGAAATTTAATCTCAGAGGCCCTGCTTTAAGCTGGCCTCAATAAATTGGTTTAAGTCGCCATCTAAAACGGCTTGTGTGTTACCAGTTTCAACACTAGTACGTAAATCTTTAATTCTAGATTGATCCAGCACATAAGATCTAATTTGAGATCCCCAGCCAATGTCAGATTTTTCATCCTCTACTGCTTGCTGATCAGATCTGCGCTTTTGCATTTCATGTTCGTATAAACGTGCTTTTAACATAGAAAAAGCTGAATCTTTATTGCGATGCTGGGATCTATCACTCTGGCATTGTACGACAATGCCAGTGGGCTCATGTGTAATTCGCACAGCCGAATCCGTTTTATTGACATGCTGACCACCTGAGCCGCTGGCTCGATAGGTGTCGATGCGTAGGTCAGCCGGATTGATATCTACATCCACCCGGTCATCAATTTCTGGATAGGCAAACATCGATGCAAAAGACGTATGCCGTCGACTTCCAGAATCGAAAGGTGACTTACGGACCAATCGATGCACGCCCGTCTCAGTACGTAAAAACCCAAAGGCGTAATCACCTGTTATTTTTACTGTAGCACTTTTAATGCCCGCGACTTCACCTTCCGAGAGTTCGATGATTTCAGATTGGAACCCTTGTGAGTCGGCCCAACGTAAATACATACGTAAGATCATATTGGCCCAGTCTTGAGCCTCTGTGCCACCGGAGCCAGACTGAATATCAATAAATGCATTGTTGGCATCCATCGGTCCAGAAAACATTCTCTTGAACTCTAAAATAGCGAGATCAGCTTCGATTCTATCTAAATCTAGGCTAACCTCATCGGCGAGCTCTTGATCTTGCTCTTCGGCGGCCAACTCAAGCATTTCTAAGCCATCAATTACTCCCGTTTTTACGGCACTTAGGACCTCAACAATTTTTTCTAAGGCTGACTTTTCCTGACCAAGTTTCTGAGCAAATTCTTGATCTTCCCAGATACCAGGGTCTTCCATTTGCCGCAACACCTCTTCTAAGCGCTCAGCCTTGCTGTCGTAGTCAAAGATACCCCCTGAGCAACGCACCGCGTTGATCTAGATCTTTAACTTTTTCAAATAGAGGATTAAGTTCCATAATAATTTTAGTTGCTTCTTGCCGTTCCGAAAGATAACCGAAAACGCCTGTTTACACTAGCGCTTAAAGATAAGATTTTAACCAGCTCGATTGAAAAAAGTGGTGAATTTGTTATCAGCAAGCCGGCTATCACTTAGTGACTTTTTGTACATTTTCCCAAGTTCGCAACCAAGGACCATGTTGTTGCAGCGCCGCGCTTAAATTCTGACGCGCTACGCTCGCCTTATCTTTGCTCGTAAACGAACCATAAACCAGCTTATAAAATATTTCACCATCACTAATTTCAGAGAAATAAGCGGCTTCTCGCTGTAATCGATGCGTCTTAACAAAGGCTAACACTTGCTCCTTTTGGTTAAACGCAAGCAATTGGATAGTCCAGTGTTGACTACTTTGTCGGTTTATCCAGCTTTCCGTTAGGTAGTCCGGTTCGGTCGACGTAGGTGAGCCTCCGGACTTGCCAATAAGCGCATCACCACTAGACAAGCCTAAATGACGTCGTGCGGGCGCGTAACCGTCATCAGCTGAGCGCTGAATTAGTGCAATAGCCTGATCATCTGAACCGCCACGATCTAGCATACGTTGCGCTAGGTGGTACCCAGCAGGGGCATAGCCATTTTCTGCCGCAAGTCGATACCAATCAGCGGCGTTATCACTGCTTGAAATTGGCAGCTTATTTTGTTCATGCAACAAGCCCAAGTTAAACATCGATCTCGCATCTTTTACTTTAGCCGCCGCCAACCAATGTTGCTGAGCTGACTCATAGTTACCATCGATATAAGCCCCTAGACCTTGTTGATAATCGTTCGCCCAGACAGAACTATGGCTAAACGCACCGAAGCAGGCGAGAAACGTAATCAGTTTTAATAATTTACCAGGAACAACAAACATACATAAAATTTAGCACAATAATTAATTTACTCAGAGCAAAAGAAAATGATAAAAAAAGAGGCCAGTGAAACACCAGCCTCCTTAAAATAAAGCATATTGATCGAAAAACAATGCCTACATATTATAGCCTTTTTCGCCATGCTGAGCTACGTCCAAGCCCTGTTGCTCGGTATCAATATCAACTCTTAGCGGAGTTACTAAGCTAACTAACTTCAACAGCAGGAAAGACACAACCGCCGCATAAGCGCCGGTTGCCAAGACACCTATTAGCTGAACGCTAAGTTGACTGCCGAGTTGCATACCATCAGCATAGCCGGTACCGCCGTAAGCGGTAGAAACAAAAAACGCCGCTAAAACAGTGCCTAATGCGCCGCCGACACCATGTACCGGAAATACATCGAGTGAGTCATCTATTTTAAGACTATTGCGAATCAATTGAGTGGCAAAGTAACAAACTGTGCCGCCACACAAACCAATAAGCACACCGCCAACTGGGCCAACAAAACCTGATGCCGGCGTTATGCTACCTAAGCCAGCAACCATGCCAGTGACAATGCCAAGCACGCTCGGTTTGCGGAACCTTATCCATTCAATCGTCATCCAAGCGAGTGAACCAGCCGCCGCGCTTAAATGAGTGACTAACATCGCCATACCCGCAGAACCATTAGCGCCAAGCGCTGATCCGCCGTTAAAGCCAAACCAACCAAACCAAAGCATACCGGCTCCGACCACGGTTAAGGTTAAGCTGTGCGGTGTTATTGGAGTTTGCTGAAAGCCTCTGCGATTTCCGAGTACTAATGCGGCTACCAAAGCGCTAACGCCCGCGGTTACATGCACTACCGTACCACCGGCAAAATCAAGTAAACCTTTATTCGCAAGCCAGCCGCCACCCCATACCCAATGTGCAACGGGAACATAGACGATTAAACCCCAAAGAACTGAGAACATTAGCATCGCTGTGAAATTCATTCGTTCAGCAAAACCACCGACAAATAGTGCCGGCGTAATCATTATGAACGTCATCTGGAAAACCACAAACACCGACTCGGGAATGCTACCAACCATCGAATCGTAGCTTACGCCTGACAAGAACGCTTTGTCTAAATTACCAATGAGAGCCCCATCGCCACTAAAAACAAGGCTATAGCCGACCGCAAACCATAGTAATGACATCACACAGGCTATTGCGAAACACTGCATTAGTACCGACAACACGTTTTTACTTCGCACTAAGCCGGCATAAAATAACGACAATCCAGGTAACAACATGAACAAAACAAGTGCCGAGGATGTCAGCATCCAGGCGGTATCGCCGGTATCGATTTGCTGAGCCAATGAAACAGATGGAAAGGCTAAACTGCTTAGCACGGCGGCGAACTGAATATGGAGTTTCATTTTACGTTCCCTACATTTTGATCGATGTGAGCACCGATTCTAGTTATTCTGAAATTTTCACTAACTTTTCTTACTAAATTGCCTCGGCACCCGTCTCTCCGGTTCGGATACGAACTACATTATCTAAATCAGTGACAAATATTTTGCCATCACCAACCTTATTGCCTCTAGCTGAATCAACAATTGCATCGATCACGCTATCTAAAACGTCATCAGCAACCGCCACTTCAATTTTTGTTTTCGGGATAAAGTCGATCGCATACTCTGCGCCGCGATAGATTTCAGTATGGCCTTTCTGACGGCCAAAACCTTTAACTTCAGATACAGTCATGCCCATGACGCCAATGGCAGATAAAGCATCTTTAACATCGTCTAATTTAAATGGGCGAATGATAGCGGTAACTAATTTCATATATGCTCCTTTCTTGACTGTTGATTTACTGATGGTTTTATTAAGCAAGTTAATAACTTGAAAAACAAAAGCGGTAATCTAAGACCGCTGATAGTAATAAATATGCGTCCATATTAATAGGCTCATACGCAGGCTAACCGTTAATTCTTTCTTTTGCGGCAACATATTCCGCTTTTAATTGCGCTACTCGATCCGCCACAGATTTGATTTCATCGACAGCGCCAATCCCTTGACCACATCCCCATATGTCCTTCCAAGCTTTTGCGTCTGAACTTTGGTCTGTCAATTTTTGCATAGCGGCAATATCACCCTTCGGCAAATTATTCGGATCCATACCCGCCGCGGCAATACTTGGGCTCAAATAGTTACCGCCTACGCCGGTAAAATAATCAGAGTAGACAATATCTTTGGCGTCACTATCAACAACCATTTGTTTATAAGCTTGTGCTGCATTGGCCTCTTTAGAGGCTATAAAAGCTGAGCCTATGTAAGCGAAATCAGCTCCCATGGCTCTAGCAGCCAGCACAGCATCGCCAGTTGCGATGCAACCAGATAAGGCTAAGGGACCATCAAACCATTCGCGCGTTTCTTGAATAATTGCAAATGGAGACAAAGCTCCGGCGTGACCACCAGCACCCGCTGCCACCGCAATCAAACCATCAGCGCCCTTTTCAATCGCCTTCTTGGCGAAACGTTGATTGATCACATCATGCATGACTATGCCGCCGTATGAATGCGCGGCCGAGTTAACATCTTCATTAGCTCCCAACGAGGTAATAATAATAGGTACTTTGTATTTAACGCACAGATCCATATCTTCATATAAACGAGCATTTGTTTTGAAGACAATCTGATTAACAGCAAAAGGTGCCGCCGGTGAGTCTGGATTGGCTTGGTTATAACGATCTAGTTCTTCAGTAATCTCTTGCAGCCATTTTTCAAATTCGCCTTCGCCACGTGCATTTAGAGACGGAAATGAGCCAACAATGCCGGCTTTACACTGCTCTATCACCATTTCTTTGCCAGAAAGGATAAACATCGGGGCCGCGATGACAGGTAACTGTAAGTTTTTAAATACTGCAGGAATAGCCATAAACATCTCTTTGATTGGTTAGCGAAGTTACTTCATCAGGTTTTATAACAGCTACGCCTTTAGGTTAAAAGCAGATTAGTTTCTCGTGGCTTATTTATTCGCCATAACCAGTATTTTTTTAAGTAATGGTCAATTTTTCAAGTCGGTACTATGGCTTTATGACTACCTCATTAATAGCCATTAAAGGACACCATTTGTAGTTTAACTATTGATTTAGTGTCTCCGATGTGACAAATTGTGTATCGAGGTTAACGCGCAAACCTCGATTAGAGCGTGTCGCGCCCAGAATGCCCCTACCCCTATCTTTCTGGGTGCGAGGCGCCACTCTAATTATGAGCTGAATGCTTTTTATAAGGGATGCTGAAGGCATTTTCAAATTTTTGCTTTGGTATCTGTGTCTAAAAACCGGCTTTCGGCGTCAATTCAAATTGATTGTGAACCTTGTGCCTTTTCTCTGTTTTGAATTTGGGTGTTGTTTACTGTCGAGATTAAAACCTGCATCCTCCACTAAGAAGTCGCCGTTATAGGCTTCTACAATGCCCTTAACTATATGCAACCCTAGACCGTGTCCTGGCGCTTGAGTGTCCAGACGAACTCCGCGCGTTGAAATAGTCTGCTTAAGACTATCGTCTATGCCGACTCCGTCATCTTCGACAATAAGAGTCAACGCTTGACGATGAGATTCCTTATCATCAAGACGAGAATTTTCAACCGTAATTCTGACCACCGATGTGGTCCATTTAAATGCGTTATCGAGCAAATTTCCACACAACTCCATCCAGTCGCCTTGATCACCATAAAAAACAGTATCTGGGCGCATAGACAGAACGCATTGAATGTTTTTTTCGGCATGTAACTTTTGCAGAGTACTAACAATCTGTTCAGTCTGAGTTAGAATTTCAATCGGCTTAGCGAACCGTCTGCGTCCGACCGTCGACGCGCTTTGCAATTGATAATCAATGATCGTCTGCATTGCGGCAAGTTGTCGATTAGTTTCGTCAACAGTTTCAGCCGAATAACGTAAGCCGCTTAGTACCGCAATTGGAGTTTTTAAACTATGTGCTAAATTAACGAGAACTTCTTTTTGGAGAGTAATTCGCTGTTCATCGATGTTAAGCAATTGATTAAGATTCTGCGTTAAGCGACTGACTTCTAAAGGATAATCCTCATCAAAGCGTTGCCGAATGCCCTCTTCTATTTCTCCAACTTGCTGAGTAACTCTATGCAGAGGCTTAAGCGCCCAGCTGAGTAAGGCCAGAAGTAGGGCAATTAATGCACCGCCAAAAACCAACAGCCAAAGGCCTACTTGGCGCTGATATCTAGCCAAACGTTTGGTATAAAACGCTGAGTGTTCGGCAACCTGAACTATAAACGGGAAATCACCTTTTTCTGTCTCCCATTCAATCCCTAGTGATGTGGCATAACTAGCCGCTTGTTGCGGCCATTGAAACTTATCATGAAAGGTAAATTGTCCTAAATTATTACTTAATATCGGCATTTCACGATCAAGCAATGAAGCCGATCGCCAAACAATACCCTGACCCTCAACCGTACCCTGTGCAAATAAGCTTGAATCCATTTGCCCGAGAC
>JAWUZB010000151.1:0-39824 GCA_034110505.1 Gammaproteobacteria bacterium | reverse complement strand
CTAAAGGAAGGCCCTGCTGGGAAACTTAAGGTAAACGCGCCGATGTCATTTGGCCAACAGTATTTGGCTAAACCAATAGCTGAGTTCGCTGCAAAATATCCAGAAGTCGAGTTAGAGGTTAAGTTTGATGACCGATGGGTAGACGTGATCGGTGAGGGCTTTGACGTGGTTATTAGAATAGGCGCGTTAGCTGATTCGACATTAATTGCCCGCAAGCTTGCGCCGTGCCCAATTATCCTCTGTGCTTCCCCCAACTATATCGCCACCTACGGTGAGCCTCTCTCTGCTGATGACGTCGGGGATTTTCCGGCGATCGTCTATACCCGTCATGGTCAAGCCGAAGACTGGAGGTACAGTAATGAAAGTGGTCACAAGGGTGTGGTCAGGTTGAATAAGCGGTTTTCGGGCAATAGCGCCGAAATGCAGGTCGCTGCTTGTGAGTCAGGTATTGGACTGGCTCTATTGCCTAGTTTTGCCGTATGGTCGCAGTTACAATCAGGCAAACTTGTACAATTATTGCCCGCGTACCGAACTGATCCACAAAGAAATATTTACGCAATGTTTCCACAGAACCGGTACTTGTCTACACGAGTTAGATTGTTGGTTGATTACTTGAGCGAATTAGGTAAACTTTTCCCTTGGGTATAACGGCTGCTAATGTTCGGCGCGTACTGCAAACGATAGTGCTTGCCCCATTTCATTGCCCAAACAAAATACTGAGTGCCAGCAGCAAGTCTGCTCTGTAGCCTGTGGTAATAGTAAAACATCACCAGGCTCTAATTGGGTGCTGTAACCGCGAGCAATTAAGAACTGTACGAACTCTTCTGTTTCATTTATCAGGTGAATCAGGCTGTTGTTGGCGAATGACCCTAGCTGTTCAGCAAGGTAATTGCGATCACCCACGAGGTCACTCATTTCACGTCGCATTTCTAGGGTCAAGGATTCTGGCCACGGCTGCGATTTTGAGAAGCGAATAATTTCTTCGATAAGTGTTTGCTTTGGTAGCGCTAACCAAAAAGTGTGACCGCTTAATTGAGCAAATACTACACCCGCATGCCCGCGCTCTAAATCATGATGTAGGTAGGCGCCGCCATTAGGGCCGTTGAAATAGATGATGCGCTCAACAAAGTTAACGCTGTTGCTAGCCAATACTGTCTTAAGCCTGTCTATCAGCTCAAGATTCTCAGTAATGATGCTCGATTCTGGAAATACACGATCAGTCAGTTCGGCGGCCAGCTTTTGACGGTGTGGGTCAGCGGCCACGTCTTCTTGATGATCGATACCAAATGAGAAACGAAAGCGTAGTGATACATCGTCATCATGAAATGATAGCCAAGACGCCTTAAGCCACAGATCTTCAGCAATAAGCGTTTCGCCATCCATTGCATCAAACACGACCATTTCTATCTCTTGTTGATCACCCTCGTTAAATGAACTGCCAAGCGATTGAAATTTGGGCTCTAGACGATCAGCGTAAGGTGCGTTTGCTAATATTGAATCGCAGTCATGCTCTTCGATGATCGCCGCAACTAAGGCCTCTGTTTGTTCAATATTGGCTTGATGTTTAGCAAGCACGGCACGGCACTGTGCCGGTAGAAATACCGGAAGACCTTTATGCCAGCGCTCGATATCGCTTGCGTTACTTTTTATCTCTGGCGCGTTTCCAAGAATGAATCCGCGGCGCACTAATTGCTGCATTCGGTTATTTATCGGTTAGTTGTTTGTGCTTTTAAGAGGGCGGATATTGTTTATGAAAATCAGATTATGCCTTGCAAGGTGACTGATCTGTAAATAATTTTTTTATCAAAAATGTGTAGTGTAATCCTGACGCTGGACACGCTAAAAAAATAGGATGCTTATAGCACCCTATTTTTTCGATCTTAGCGTTTGCAACACGACCACTAAAGCCTACATATTTGAATAGCTTGGGCCACCACCACCTTCTGGCGCTACCCAAACAATATTTTGAGTCGGATCTTTGATATCGCAGGTTTTACAATGAATGCAATTCTGGCCATTAATCTGCAATTCTGGCTTACCAATATCTTCGCCAACAATCTCATATACGCCAGCAGGGCAATAACGTACTTCAGGTGAGTCATAGTCTTTGTAGTTAACGTCTATAGGGATGCTTTTATCCTTAAGGGTCAGGTGAACAAATATATTCTCTTCATGGTAAGTGTTCGATAAGAAAACCGATGATGGCTTGTCAAAGCTCAACACGCCATCGGGCTTTGGATAATCAAATTTCTCGCATTCAGATGCCTTTTTAAGTTGCTCGTGGTCCGCAGTGTTATCACTTAGCGTTGGTAATATACCGCCAAGAATTTGGTCGATATAGTTGTATATACCGCCAAGATACATGCCGAATTTATGCATAGCTGGGCCAAAAGAGCGAGACTTTTTAAGTTCTTTGCCCGCCCATGATTTGCGGAAGGCGTCGTCATATTGGCTTAATGTTTGGCCACCTTCTCCGCCTTTTGATAGGTGCTCGAACAAGGTTTCAGCGGCAACCATGCCGGATTTCATTGCGGTGTGAGTACCTTTGATTTTGGCGAAGTTCAGGGTGCCAGCATCGCAGCCAATAAGCAGTGCGCCAGGCATACTCATTTTGCCCAATGCATTCCAACCGCCTTTAGTTAGAGAGCGTGCTCCGTAGCCTAGACGCTTGCCACCTTCAAGTACTTTTGAAAATTCACCATGGTGTTTCATTCTCTGAAATTCGTCGAACGGACTCATGTATGGATTGCTGTAGTTCAGATCTATAATCAACCCAAGCGTGACCATATTGTCGTTCAAATGATACAAAAATGACCCGCCAGTGGTGCCCTTTGATAAAGGCCACCCCGAGCCATGAACGACTTTGCCCGCTTCATGGTTTTCAGGTTTTACTTCCCACAACTCTTTAAAGCCAATGCCATAATGCTGGGCATCAGCGCCTTCGTTAAGGTCGAACTTTGAGATTAACTCTTTACCGAGTTGCCCGCGAGAGCCTTCTGCAAACACCGTGTATTTGGCATGCAGTTCCATGCCGGGTTCGAAGCTCGGCTTTTTATTGCCGTCAGCGTCGACACCGTTGTTAGGCGTGGCGACACCCTTAACGCTACCGTCATCGTTATAGACAACTTCAGCGCCAGCAAAACCTGGATAAATTTCAACTCCAGCAGCTTCGGCTTGCTCGCCTAACCAGCGAACTACATTAGATAAGCTAACGATATAGTTGCCCTTGTTGTGCATCGACGGTGGAATCATAAAACCAGGAAACTTGGTAGAACCAGTCTCTTTAAACATGTGCAGTTCGTCTCGCTTAACCGCGGTGTTTAGAGGAGCTCCTAGCTCTTTCCAATTAGGAATCAGCTCATCTAGGGCTTTTGGTTCAATTACCGCTCCGGATAGAATATGAGCTCCGACTTCCGCACTTTTCTCAAGCAAACAGACGCTTAGATTTTCATCTAATTGTTTCAATTTGATGGCCGTTGCCATGCCAGCAGGGCCGCCGCCAACAATGACAACGTCATACTCCATACTTTCGCGTTGAATGGTTTCGCTCATAATTTTTCTCCAGTGATGGATTGATTAAGTGATATTAGTTTAACGACATGCGGCGTTCGATTCTCTCACGTGCATGCACAATGTGTCTTCTCATCGTGACCTCAGCTAATACTGGGTCACGTTGCTCGATCGCGTAAACGATCTGTCGGTGCTCCACCAATGAATTGGTCGAACTTGTGTTGGCAAATTCATTTTGGTAGCGAAACATTTTTATTAAATTATAAAGTTCATGAATTAATGCACGTTCAATGACCTTGTTTTTACTCCCTCGGATTACCATTTCGTGAAAACGATAATCACTTTCAACGGGAACAAAAGCGCCAGAATTTTCACGCATTTGTTTACTTTGCGCGTCAATTTCTCGATGTAACTCGTCTATCTCCCGCGAGGTCATTTTGACCGCTGCCAGTGCAACCGCTTTACTCTCTAATGCTTCTCTAGTGTCGTAGAGCTGCAAAATAAGATCACGACTCAAGGTTACTACCCTAGCGCTTTGCTGTGGAATATGAATGATTAAGTTCATTCCTTCAAGGCGACGAATTGCCTCTCGAAGAGGTCCTCGACTGACATCGAATTCTTTTGCCATCTTGGCTTCACTAAGCTTAGTGCCCTGTGCAATTTCGCCAGTAATAATGGCATCACGTAACGTTGTTGTCAGCTCGGCACTAAGAGTGCTGCTGCTATGGGTAACACTAGAAAAGGTGGCAAAATCGCTCATGCAAGGAAAAATAGAGTTATTTAAGTAAAATGTCAACATTTAAGCGTTAAGTTAGTATTTTTAATCAAAATTTGGTCGATAAGTGTAAAAAATGTCGACATTCGTTGAATTCGAAGGCGCTTTCGCCTAGACTGCGTATCTGTTGGTGTAATAGAGATTTTTACTCGCGCCATTCAAATCGATTTAGGGTGCTCGTAGTGGATAGGCGCCTTGACTGTAATAAGATAAGGAAGAAGCGATCCGCTTTTTTAAATTTAACGGCTTTTGGAGTAAGTAATGAAAGTTCTAGTTCCTGTTAAACGCGTTATCGATGCCTACGTAAGCATTCGCGTTAAGAGCGACGGCTCTGGTGTTGACACCGATAACGTAAAAATGAGTTTGAACCCATTTTGTGAAATAGCGTTGGAAGAAGCGATTCGACTTAAAGAAGCGGGTGTCGCGACTGAAGTCATCCTCGTAAGTGTTGGTTCATCTGAAATCGAAACTGTTATGCGTTCGGGCCTCGCGATGGGTGCTGACCGTGCTATACGAGTTGACACTGAGAATGATGTAGAGCCTTTAGCAATTGCTAAAATCTTGAAATACGTAGCCGAGAAAGAAGAAGTTGGTTTGGTTATAACCGGCAAGCAATCGATTGACGGTGACAACAATCAGACTGGTCAAATGCTGTCTGCGCTATTAGGTTGGTCGCAAGCGACCTTCGCTTCAGAAGTAGTTATTGAAGGCGATAGTGCTAAGGTAACTCGCGAGATCGACGGCGGTCTAGAAACCGTTTCGATTCCAATGCCTGCGGTTGTAACAACCGACCTGCGTTTAAATGAGCCGCGTTACCCGACACTTCCAAACATCATGAAAGCTAAGAAGAAACCACTAGACGTGATTGCTCTTGCTGATACCGGTGTTGATGCGTCAAAGCGTCAAACTGTCTTAAACGTTAGCCCGCCTGAATCACGTTCAGCTGGTGTTATGGTTGGGTCTGTTGCCGAATTGATAGATAAACTTAAAAACGAAGCCAAAGTTATTTAGTGGGTGAATAGAATCATGACTACATTAGTAATTGCACATCACGACAATGCAGAGCTTCACGTCTCTACATTAAACACAGTAACTGCCGCCGCCAAAGTTGGTGGTGACATTCATGTACTTGTTGCCGGCAGCGGTGCCGGTGCAGTAGCCACTGAGGCGGCTAAAATCACTGGCGTTGCGAAAGTACTGCATGCCGATGCGGATCAATATAAAGACGGTATTTCAATCGAAATAGCCAATCTTGTGGTTAGTTTGGCCGGTGATTACTCGCATATAATGGCGGGCTCTACAACGTCGGGTAAAGACATGCTTCCGCGTGTTGCTGCGTTGATCGATTCATCGCAAATCTCGGATATTATGGAAGTGGATTCAGCCGATACGTTTAAACGCCCCATTTACGCTGGCAATGCCATTGCTACTATTCAAAGTACTGACTCAACGATAGTTTTAACGGTTCGCCCGACTGGATTTGATGCGGCTGAAATGGGTGGTTCCGCTGAAGTTGTCGCAATTGAAGGCCCAGCTGCCGATGGTACTACATCGGTAGTCGGTCGTGAGTTGACGGTTTCTGCACGCCCGGACCTAGGTGCCGCTGATATTGTTGTATCAGGTGGACGTGGTGTTGGTAGCGCAGAGAACTTCAAAATCATTGAACGCTTAGCTGACAAACTAGGTGCGGCTGTTGGCGCATCTCGCGCAGCGGTCGACGCGGGCTATGTGCCGAATGACTATCAAGTTGGTCAAACGGGTAAAGTAGTAGCACCAAATTTGTATATTGCAGTTGGCATTTCAGGCGCAATTCAACATTTGGCTGGCATGAAAGACTCGAAAGTCATCGTTGCTATTAATAAAGACGAAGAAGCACCCATCTTCCAAGTGGCCGATTATGGTTTAGTGGCTGATTTGTTTGAAGCGGTACCTGAATTGGTAGAAGTGCTATAAGCCAAACTCTGCTGAAACCAGCACTGTTTAGTTTGTATGAAAGCCTCATAACGAAAGTTATGGGGCTTTCTTTTTATTCGGCGGGCGCCTTAACGCCCTTGGGCCGCAGGCGCTGAATGTTTATTCGGCGGGCGCCTTAACGCCTTGGTTTGATTAGCTGTCGTTTAGGACAGAGTGGGTTTAGCCTGAAGAGATGAGTTTTATCTTCGGCGGGTCATATAAGGCGAGTGCTATGACGCAGATCTATGATTGACCAAGATCAACATGCAGCGAACGAAAGCGGCTTAGCGGTGTGTCCGCTAAAACCCGTACATGATTGGCACAATAAAACTAAAGCTTATCCATATGATAATAGTTAGCGGTACCCCGACTTTGACAAAGTCCATAAATGTGTAGCCACCGGCATTCATAACTAATAGGTTGGTCTGATAGGCCATTGGGGTGGCATAGCTCATGTTGGCACCAAACAAAACCGCAAGCACAAAGGCCTCAGGCGGTAAGCCGAGCTGAGTGGCGATGCTAATGGCAATGGGTGTGCCGATAACCGCAGCGGCGTTATTAGAAACTATATTAGTTAACACCGCCATTAATAGCATTAACAGTGAGAAGATCACTCTGTCATTCATTCCTGAGGTGACTTCCACAAATTGATAAGCTACGTACATGGTTGCCCCAGTTTGTGTTAGTGCCGTTCCAAGAGCCAAACTCGCGACTACAATTAAGATCACTTGCGCGCTCAATGCTCTCTGAATGTCTTGCCACTTTAAACAGCTGGTTAACACCATTGCAAGCGCTCCTGCGACGGCGCTGATGGCGATAGGCACAATCCCCAAGCCAGCGGCTAAAATAGTCAATGCCATAATGATCAAGGCACGCGGTGCGTATTTGGTTGATGGCAGTTCTGTGGTTGCATCAAGCACCAGGAAGTGGCCGCGGCGTTTTACTTCTTCGATCTTTTCGCTTGAGCCTTGTACCAGCAACACGTCTCCTAGCCGTAACGGTGTTTTGGCAATACCTTGTGGCATGCTCTCAAGCACTTTACCTTTACGATGAATTGCCAGCGTTACCAATTGATAGACATCCGAAAAATGAGCCTCATTTAAGGTGCGGTGAATCATCGGAGAACCACGATCGATGACCAATTCGGCCAAATGCTGTTGGTCTTCAGATAGTGGGTTGTCATCGCTTACTTGGTGACCCTTCGAATACAGTGTCGCGCCCAGTGTTCGCTCAAACTCCTTTAAAGCACTTGGTGTATCTCGAACCAGTAAGCGGTCACCGACACGTATCTTGGCATCTGGCAGTGGCACCGTGAAGGTGTTTTCGCTGCGTCTAATTCCGGATATTTGTATTACGCCTTCGGTCTTTTCGATAATCTCGGTTAAGGTTTTGCCTACTGCATAACTTTCTTCGTTGACATGTAAATGCGCGGTAAAGATTCGTGGGCCGCTGTCTTCTAAATTTGGCGTCCGGTCAGGCAAAATACGCGGGGCAATTAACCAAAGATATAAAATGCCAATAGAACCAGCGATAGCGGCTGGAATAAAGAAGTCGAACATGCCGATCGTCTCTAGACCCATATCGCTTGCCACACTGACAACTAATAAGTTGGTAGAGGTGCCGATGGTCGTGGTCATACCGCCGAGCAGTGTTGCCAAGCCCATTGGCATTAAGATGCCCGACGGGTTACTTTTAGTACGTATCGCCACGTTGAGCATGATTGGCAGTAGTAGCACTACAATTGGCGTGTTGTTAACAACCGCACTTAGCAGCGCCGATACTATTAATGTTATCAGTACCGATAGCGTCGGGCTGATAGTCCATAGCTTGGCTAAGCCTCGGCCAACCGGATCAAGTGCGCCGGTTCGGACAATGCCATAGCCAGCAACCATTAAGCCGCAAACAGCGATTAACGCTTCGTGGGCGAAACCAGCAAAAAATATTACTGGGCTAAGCGTTTGCCCAGCCGAATTTTGGTACGGGTAAAGTTGAAAACTAACAGCCAGCAAAACAATAACCGTGAGACTAGAGGTCTCAAGAGGAATGCGTTCGCGGGTAAATAGAATCAGAGCGACGACGGTTAAGCTTAGTGCCCATATTGCGTGGGGGTCCAGATGCATAAGAATCTTACTGTTGTTTTAGAACCGTTATTATAAATGCATTAGTGAGGGGTATTTCAAGCGGTATATTTTTTATCTGAGCTTGCAATATTCAAGGATTTCAAAACTTATTCTTCTACTAATAAAAAACTAACTGCCATAAAATGTTTTTATTTGGTGCAAACATCGTTGCAGCAATCAGCTATGTTACTATTATCAGGTCCATTAATAATTAAATCCTACCAGCCGAGAAAAGCATGCTAGATGTCGCCCTTACTTACGAAATTATCGCTGTTTTGGCTATACTTTCGTTCGCGGTAGTGATGTTTATGTTCGAGGTAGTGCGAGTTGACGTCGTCGCTCTTTTGGTATTAGTACTACTCGGTTTGTCGTCTCAGATTGAAGCCTTCAACGGCGGTTTAGTTCCCGTTTACCGACTATTCGATGGCTTCTCTAGCAACGCTGTGATGTCGATCATCGCGGTGATGATAATCGGCGCCGGATTAGATAAAACCGGGGTCATGGGGGTTATGGCGGCGCAGATACTCAAACGGGCGGGCAAAACTGAAGGCAAGATTACCTTTGTACTATCAGCGGGTGTTGCGTGGATTTCTAGCTTTATGAAGAATATCGGAGCGGCGGCCTTATTTTTGCCGGTAGTGAGTAGAATTTCTAGACGCACTGCGATTCCTCTTTCGCGTTTATTAATGCCAATGGGCTTTTGTGCGATTCTTGGTGGCACCATGACGATGGTCGGTTCTTCGCCGCTAATCTTGCTAAACGATCTTATCGAGAGCGCCAATCTGCATTTTCCCGATAACGCCATTCCAATGGAAACCTTCGGCTTGTTTGCCGTCACGCCGGTTGGTCTAGCATTAGTTGCGACGGGGATAGGCTATTTTTTATTATTCGGCAAACGCATTCTTCCGGTCGCTGCAAAGCAAGCGCTGACAACCGAAAACTTGCAGCATTATCGTGACGTTTATGGCATTGACGGGCGTATATTTGAAGTCACGGTTGGCGAACATAGTGACCTTGCTGGAATGGCCTTAGGAGAGGTGCAAGCTCGTGGTCGTTCAGGCTGGATTTTAGGTATTAAATCAGACAACAATATTCGTATTATTCCTGAGCAAAATACCGCCATTCGAGCCGCTTCTGTACTCGCGATCATGGGCTCGCGCCAAGAAATCAGCAGCTACGCCGAAGAGCATCACCTGACCATCAGTCCATTTCTTAACGAGTTCGCTGATGCTCTGAATCCCACTACAGCGGGTATTGCTGAAATTGTAATACCGCCCGACTCTGACCTGATTAATAGAACAATATCAGAGTCCGATATTCGTAAACGATACGGTATGAGAATACTAGCGGTGTATCGAGTCGACACGGTTATTGATGATGAGTTATCTAGTTTAACGCTACAAGCAGGCGACACTTTGGTTGTACATAGTCGCTGGCAAGACATGATTAAGGTGTCGAAAGATAAACGTTTTGCGGTGGTAACCGACTTTCCTAAAGAAGAATTCAGAACCAATAAACTGCGTAATGCATCGATCGCATTTTTGATCGCCATTGGTTTGGTGTTATTCAGCGACCTGCCGTTGGCTCTATCGTTGATGGTTGGCGCGGTAGGCATGGTATTGGGGCGTGTTCTCGATATGGAAGAAGCCTACACCGCTGTTTCTTGGCAAACAGTTTTCTTATTAGCTTGCCTTATCCCCTTAGGCATGGCGATGCAGCAGTCCGGTGCGGCGGCTTATTTAGCGGCCTTGGCATTGAGTTTTATGGATGGTTTTCCAGTATGGGGTATTCAATTATTTTTGGCTATTATCGCGACAGTTTTCACGCTCGTCATGTCTAACGTTGGCGCCACCGTTCTGCTAGTACCGTTAGCGATTCAAATGGCCTTAGGTGTGGGCGCAGACCCAGCTATATTTGCCTTGACCATTGCCTTGGCAACATCGAATTCATTTTTGCTTCCGACTCACCAAGTCAATGCTTTAATTATGGGGCCAGCCGGTTACAAGGTAAAAGACTTTATGAAGGCCGGCGCAGGCATGACGGTATTGTTCTTGATAGTGATGATGTTGATGCTTAACCTGTTCTACTAAAAAAGCCCCAAAAAACTATTTTAGAGCGAGCTAATTTGAGCGTTTTGGTGACATTAGAAATATAGTCACTAGCGTTTTAAAAGCACAAATATTCTCATTCATTAGCAATTGGTAACGCTGAGTTAAAGAGTCTTTACTCGCTTAGTTTGTTAAACTTTCAAGCTACCTAACGACTTGAGGTCTCTTAAGCTTATATTCCATGAAAAATTTACTCTTGATTTTTGCCAGTCTTTTTATTATCGCCTGCAGTGATGGTAGTAGCGATTCGGGTGGCATGCTTGACGCAACGCTGCCAGGAACCAACGTTCCATCGAGTTTTGTAGGAGTCTATACCGGCAGCTTAACGGTTACTGCTTCAGCGTTGGGAATTAGTGAAACGGAAAGTATCCCGATCACTGTCACGGTAAGCAGCGACGGTATGGTTCGTTTTGCTGGTGATGATGCGGACGAAGTCTTCATTGTTGGCCTTGGCAATGATGGTGTTTTTTCGGGTAACTTGCCAATTAATGAAGACCCTTGTAGTGGCTCTGTTGGGGTCAGCGGAACTATTGATGGCAGTACTGCATCGGGTAAGCTCTCTGGTAGCGGCGCTTGTAATGTTAGCGGCCTCGAGGTTGACGTTACTTTGGACGGGTCGTTTAGCGCCGCTCGTTAAGCCAGATAAAATGACGGCTAAATGAAATAGCCATGAGCGGATTTATAGATAGAGCTGATTAAAAAAGGGACTCACCATCGTCCCTTTTTTAGCCATCAATGAGTGCTTAGACATCCAACTCTATGCCTCGATTTTCTTTACGATCAATGCGTCTAGTTCGATTTTCAATTTATGCAAAATTGTATCGTAGCCGAAGGCGCCAAGTTTTTCGCCTTGTCGTTTTAGGTTGACCTGAGTTGGGCCGCACCACAAGCCTAAGTCAGCATCGTCAGTTTCACCTGGACCATTTACTCGGCAACCCATTACCGCAATAGTAATATTATGGTCTTCAGCGTAGGCTGTCATTTCTTTTACATCTTGCGCCAGCTCGATGAAGGCTTCGTTCTCAACCCGCGAACAGCTTGGGCAGCTAATAATATTTAGCTTGTTTGGGTCGAAGGCAACCACACTTCGAACTCGGCCAGCATAAATATCGCTAATAATTTCATGCCCAGCATCAACTTCGTCAGCTTTGATATTATTGGGTAAGGTCAGCGATACGCGCACGGTATCACCAATGCCTCTGCTGATTAACTGTTCGAAAGCGATGCGAGTTTTAATAACGCCCATCGGTGGTAAACCAGCTTCAGTAACGCCTAGGTGCAAAGGCACGTCAGGTCGTTTCTCAGCGAAGCGAATATTGGCGGTGATTACTTTCTGCGGGTCTGAGTCTTTCAGCGATACGCAGTAACGTGTGAAACCAATGGAATCTAAAAATTCACAGTGTTCAAGCGCGCTATCGAGCATTGGCGATACCGAGTCGCGCGAGTCGTATTTATCGAGCTTGGCTGGGTCTACTGAGCCGGCGTTAACACCCACCCGCATAGCGCAATCGTGCTCACCGGCAATGTCGACTAGGTAGCGAACCTTATCCTGCCAAGTCTTCTTTTTCTCATGGTGAAATAAGTGGCCAGGGTTGTAGCGAATTTTGTCTACATACGGCGCAACTAGAGCAGCCATTCGATAATTTTCTTGTAAATCAACCGATAGCACAGCGTTGGTTGCTTTGCGTATCTCAATTAACGCGGCGGCGTCTTGCTTATTATCAACCGCGATCCGGATTAGACCAGCGTTACGCTCATGCAAGGCGTTGGTTTGCGCAATAGTAGCGTCTATATCCTGTGTGCGAGTTGCACACATGCTTTGCACCGAAATAGGGTGATTATTGCCGATTTTGATGTTGCCAACGGCAACTTCGCGAGTAGGGTTTCGAGTGATATTCACAGCAGAGTCATATAAGTTATTTGGCACAGCATATTTTACTGCAGACTTAAGATTTCTGACACAATTTTGGTGCCGAAATACCCAAGTTGAATCAGTAAAAAGCCACTAATAGTCCAGATTACGGCCTGAGATCCGCGCAAACCATGTTTGATACGTTTGAATAACAAAATTGCGAACACCGACCATCCCATTAGCGCCAGAATAGTATGATGCTTAAAGACGAAGGCATAACCGTATAGCTCGTGGCTAAAGATCGCTCCTGAGACTACGGTAAAGCTGAGAATCACAAAGCCAAAGCCAACTAGGCGGAACAATAGTTGCTCCATTGTTTGCAGTGGCGGCAGCGCCATTAACATAGCAGGGTTAGTGCGATGTTTGATTTGTCGCTCTTGATAACTATAAAGCAATGCTTGAATCGCTGCGATCGCTAGTAAGCAGTAGGCCAATAGCGAAAAAACAATGTGGGCGCTAAACGCCACACTGTGATTATCGAGCAGCGTAACGTGATTACCCCATAAAAAACTAAACACTATGCTTGCCATGGTCAATGGAAATACTAAAATACCTAGACGTCTAATCGGCATAACTAAGCCGCCTAATACAAAAAGCACTACCAACAGGCCACTCATTAACACCGTCATTGAGCTTAAACTAGCGTTTAATGCCCCATCAATGAAACTTGCCTCCAGTGCGTAAGCAATGTGACATGCGGCGGCAATCGCTGCGACAATGAATGAGGCTGTAACTTTGCCACCATCGAGGTCAATATTAGAATCCTTTACCGAACGCAGGAATAGAGCAACCAAGAGAGTTGCTAGGCCATAGAAAAAAATGGCAAAGATGGCGAATAGAGAATCAGGCATTGAATTTAAGCAATTTTGGCGACACTTTTAGCGACACATAAGGTGAGATTTATCGTTAGTGAGGGTAGAATATAACACCTTAAATTGCATCCAATGACTTAAAATTAACTGATATGTTTGAACAACTCGGCGATCGCCTTCAAGGAACACTCAAAAAAATTCGTGGGCAAGCGAGGCTCAGCGAAGAAAACATCTCCGACGCTATGCGTGAGGTCCGTATCGCGCTGCTTGAGGCCGATGTTTCGCTACCAGTAGTTAAGTCGTTTATTGCCAAGGTCAAGGCTAAGGCGATCGGCATCGACGTCTCGAAAAGTCTTAACCCAGGACAAATGATCGTAAAGATCGTACAAGACGAACTAGTAGAGTTAATGGGCGCTGCCAACGACGCCTTAAACTTATCGCAAACGCCCCCCGCCGTTATTCTAGTCGCCGGTCTGCAAGGCGCTGGTAAAACCACGACGGTCGGTAAATTAGCCAATTTGCTAAAAAAGCGAGAAGGAAAACGAGTAATGGTGGTTAGTGCCGACGTTTATCGTCCAGCGGCGATTGAACAATTAAAAACCTTAGCCGACTCTATTGATGTTGCGTTTTGCCCAAGCTCGCCGGATCAAAAGCCGGTTGATATTGTCGTCAACGCCAAACTAGCGGCTAAAAATGCAGTGATGGACGTACTCATCATTGATACCGCAGGTCGCTTGCATGTAGACGGCGAGTTAATGCAAGAGATCAAAGCCGTACACGCCGCCGCTAACCCAATCGAAACACTGTTCGTAGTCGACAGTATGACCGGCCAAGATGCGGTAGTAAGTGCTAAGGCGTTTGATCAAGCGTTGCCGCTTACTGGTGTGATTCTTACCAAGACCGATGGCGACGCTCGCGGTGGCGCCGCACTCTCAATTAGAGAAGTGACTGGAAAGCCGATTAAATTTCTAGGTATTGGTGAGAAAATCGACGGTATCGAAGCCTTTCACCCCGACCGAGTTGCGTCACGCATCTTAGGTATGGGCGATGTAATGACGCTGATCGAAGAAGCCGAGCAAAAGGTCGATAAAGACAAAGCTGAAAAACTGGTTAGAAAGCTTAAAAAAGGCAAAGGTTTTGACTTAGAAGATTATCGTGATCAAGTCGCACAGATGAACAATATGGGCGGCATTGAAAGTATGATGGATAAGCTGCCAGGTATGGGTAACTTAAAACTACCAAGCGGTGCAATGGGCGGCATGATGGGCGACATGAATAAAAGCGTCGCCATTATCAACTCAATGACACCCAAAGAACGCCAATTTCCCGCGCTGATTAAAGGCGGCCGTAAAAAACGTATTGCAACAGGCTCAGGCACTGAGATTCAAGACGTCAATAAAACGCTCAAGCAATTCATGCAAATGCAAAAAATGATGAAGAAGATGGGCAGCAAAGGAAAAATGGCACAGATGATGCGCGGCATGGGTGGTATGCCCGGAATGGGCGGCGGTGGCGGTAGACCGTTTTAGTTTTTTATAAATTCAAGTTGAATTGATGTCAAAGCATTCCTTATATTAGGCTAACGCTGATTATCTCAATAAGAGTTTATAGAGCGCCGGGCGAAGGGCTAGCGCGAACCATGAGCCGCCTAAAGTCGTAACGACGTTACGACCGCGGCATGTTTTCTTGGTTCTGTTCTTTTGCACCAAAAGAATGAACGCCCGCCACGGTAGTGGCAATGTTTGGGCGAAGTTGAGTTGAAAATTACAACTGAGCGTTGCTGAATAGATATTTACCCTCAATCGCCACCTAGTCGGCTCTGTCCGTAACCGAGTAATCAAGAGCGCGTAGCATGCCAATCGAGTATGACAGTGCTAAGAGTAAAATCAAAAACTAAGTAACCTCTTCAACTCAACCGCATTGCGGCGGCTAACGTCAATAATTTGACCATCATTCATAGTTAAATCATAACCATCGCTAATGCTTTCATTGATAGAGCGAATCTTGTTTAGATTGACCACATATTGGCGGTTCGCGCGAAAGAAATGCGACTTTGGAAGACGTCCTTCGATACTGCTGAGGGCTTTTTTTATAAACGGCTTATACGATTCAAAAAAGACTCTTGAATGATTTTTACAGCTTTCGAAGTAATGCACCTCGCGCAATGAGACAAGATGACAATCGTCACCGTCTTTTATAAAGATTTTACTGCTCATATCGAACGGCTCTTGAATCTTAAGATCTTGGTTAAGACTGAGTTTGTCGATAGCCGAGGCTAGTCTCTCCGGGCTTATTGGCTTTAACAGGTAGTCAACTGGGTTGTAGTCAAACGATCGGTAGGCGTATTCGGAGTAGGCCGTGGTAAATATAACTTGCGGTATATAATCGAGTCGGTCGAGTAAGTCGAAGCCGCTTTGACCTGGCATGTGGATATCAAGAAAGAGCACGTCTGGGCGTTTTTCGGTAATCAGCAATAAGGCTGAATCCGGATGATCCGCCTCGCCAACCAGTTTTAACTGCTTAAATTCGCCGAGCATACGCAATAGGCCTTCTCTGGCTAATCGTGAGTCTTCTACTACTATTGCTTTCACTGTTATTTTTTCTAGTTTAGTCTTGCGGGATGGTAACAGTAACGCAGAAAAGATTATCTTCGATAGTCGTGTCTACCGAGCCCCTGCCTGCATAAAGTAAATCTAAACGTTGATCGATATTGAATAAGCCAATACCTGGTTCACTTTTTATCTCAGCATAATTGGTTGGCAGGTCGTTGCATACCCGGAGGGTCAATATTTGCCTCTCAAATTCGGCGAAGACCTCTATCTTGCCTCCTTCTCGGATGTTGTCTATGCCATGTTTGACCGCATTTTCAAGCAACATCTGTAGCACCATAGGCGGTAAATGACAGCTTAATAGGGGGTCTGGAACTTCCAGAGTAAATTGTAGCCGCTGTTCAAATTGGATTTTAATTAAATCTATATAAAGGCGACTAATATCCAGCTCTTCTTTTAATGTTACTTTCTCGTTTTTTGAACTCTCCAGAGAGTATCTCAATACACCAGAGAGAGACATCAACATCTTCTCTGCATTATGTGCATCCTCGTGAATCATGAATCGAATATTATTCAGGGCGTTAAATAGGAAGTGCGGATTAAGCTGATTGGATAAACTGCTAAGCTCAGCCTCTTTAAGACTATTTTGCAGTCGCAAATTATCAATTTCGACCTGCTTGGTTTTGCGTCGGCTAGTAATGCCGATATAAGCCATCATCCAGCATAGTAAGTAGAACGATGTAGCAAACCAATTTCTAAATATAAATTCGACAACAACCGCAATCGCCGAGATGCCTGGGCTTTCGAGCCGACGAAATCTAACTAGGTCATCAAAGTAGAATGTCATTGAAACGACAGACATTAAGGCGACAATGAGAAGACCGAAGAATACTGAGCAGGCAACGGTTTTAATTAACACCATCACATGAGTCTGTGTCTCCCAGTGGGCGTTTTTATAGTGGCTTCTTAATAACAAGCCGGCAAAGAAAAAGCCGACCGCCCAAGAGGTACCTGCGATCGAGATAAACTCCAACATAAAGGATGAGCTAAATATCGAATTGATGGCTAGATCAAAGGCAAGAATTATAGCAATGCCACCGAGGTGATAGCTCCAGAAATCGACACTAGCGTCGAATAATCGATGATTAAAAGAGGATTTAATGCTGGCTATAAATTCTCCGAAAGCCGCCCAAATTGTTCGTGTATATGGGTGCGTCCAAACCATCTGTAGACCTGAGAGTATTTTTTTTTGGCCAGTCATATTGTTTAAAGGGCTTTGATTACTGCATCAAACATTAGGTTAACCGAATACCTTGCAATGAGTACAGATTCTACGACAATCATTTTGCTGTGGTATACCAAGCGAGACGTCGATTTGATTATTTGAGGCGGCTGGCTTGCCGCGGAGTTAGTCTCCATTGTGATCGTGTTGGCTTCTCTAGTGACCGATTTAGTCACACTATAAACAATTAGATTCGATGCAATTGTTGCTACAAATACTATCTCCAAGGTCGTTCGGTTCATGATTATTGCTCACTAGAATCTATCTGATTGGCGTTTCATAGCATTAGTCTTACATAGCATCGAGTCAAACTTGATAAAAGGTGCCGAACGGGAATCACATTACATGAGTGGTCGAAATACGGTTTAAATGGCACTTGATAATCGCTGGTTTTTTGCCAGTTCACTTAGCGACAGCTGTAGTTGCACTTCTCCAGTGTTGAATCTGAACGCGGTTAGGCCAATAGCACGCGATAATTAAGCTGGTAAGTGGCAACTAAAAGTTGGATGTTAATAGTTACCTAAGTAGAGCACTCTATCTTAATAACTGATGGTACAAGTCGTTCCAATCAGGATTCATCGTTGTTATTAGCTTTAATTTATTGTCTCGTTTCCAATGACGTATTTGTCCGGCTCGCCAAATTGCACGGTGGATTGATTCACAATGTTCAAAAAAGACCAAGCGTGTAAGCTGATGCTTCTTGCTTCGGCCCGATACTCTGCCATCTCTATGCTGCATAACTCGAGTGGCTAGACTCCATGTAACGCCAATATAGAGTGGCCCTCTGGCTTGATCGCCGACAATATAAATGTATGCCTTTTTATGCATAGGTATATATCCTTAGGCATCCTTGCCTGAAAAAAAAACCGACTCAGAATAACTCCCAAGTCGGCTAGCTAACAGCGATCAGCGTCCATTGCCGAAAACATCGTCCTGTTAATCACTCGCTGTTGAAATAAGCATAGTTAAAGCGCCAGTAGTGTGCGTCACCCGTTAGGGTGATATTTACAGATGTTTATAATTCGAGGTTAAGCGTATAGCCTAAAACAAGCCATCAATTTGTCCAGCCTCATTAATATGGATATTTTCCGCGGATGGTACGCTTGGTAGACCTGGCATGGTCATGATTTCGCCGCATATAGCAATAACAAAGCCAGCGCCAGCGGCTAAGCGAACCTCGCGCACAGGTAAAGAATGGTTGTCTGGTGCGCCACGACGTGTGGGGTCTGTGGTAAAGCTATATTGAGTTTTCGCCATACAAATTGGCAGCTTGCCATAACCCTGCTTCTCCCATTGCTTTAATTGATTGAGAATCTGTTTATCCGCCACCACTTCGTTGGCGCGGTAGATACGTTTAGCAATAGTCTCAATTTTTTCAAACAAGGGCATGTCGTCAGGGTAGATTGGTGCGAAGTCAGCTAAATTAGCATCGGCTATTTCGGCTACCCGAGTTGCTAGCTCTTTTGAGCCCTCCGCGCCGAACTCCCAATGTTTAGACAGAATCGCTTCTGAGCCGTGAGCGGCAACAAAATCTTTAATCGCGTTTATTTCATCATCAGTGTCGGTTACGAAATGATTAATTGCGACCACTACTGGAACACCAAATAATTTTAAATTTTCGATGTGACGCCCCAAGTTAGGACAGCCATCTTGTACTGCTTGTACGTTTTCTGACCCTAGCTCAGACTTAGCTATGCCGCCATTCATTTTCATTGCACGAACAGTGGCTACTAACACTACCGCACTTGGCGCCAGGCCCGCTTTGCGGCACTTAATATTTAAGAATTTCTCAGCGCCTAAGTCGGCGCCAAAGCCGGCTTCGGTCACTACGTAGTCGGCTAGTTTGAGTGCGGTGGTGGTCGCCACTACGGAATTACAGCCGTGAGCAATATTGGCGAACGGACCGCCATGTACAAACGCTGGATTGTTTTCCAGCGTTTGCACAAGGTTCGGCTGCATCGCTTGCTGTAGCAGCACCGTCATAGCGCCGTCGGCCTTAATATCTCGCGCATAGATAGGGCTCTTGTCACGACGATAAGCAACAATAATATCGCCTAAACGTTTTTCTAAGTCGGCAAGATCTTTAGACAAGCAGAGAATGGCCATGACCTCTGAGGCGACGGTAATGTCAAAACCAGTTTGTCGTGGCGCACCGTTAGTGACGCCGCCTAAGCTGGTGACCACATCGCGCAGAGCACGATCGTTCATGTCCATCACTCGACGCCAGGTTACTCGGCGTTGATCAATTTCCAATTTGTTGCCCCAATAAATATGGTTATCGATCATCGCTGATAACAAATTATGCGCCGATGTTATGGCATGAAAGTCACCGGTAAAATGCAGGTTCATATCTTCCATTGGAATTACTTGAGCTTGACCACCGCCAGCGGCACCTCCTTTCATCCCAAAGCAGGGACCAAGTGAGGCTTCACGAATACAGATAGCGGTTTTTTTGCCAATCGCATTAAGGCCATCGCCCAAGCCAACAGTAGTCGTGGTTTTACCTTCACCCGCTGGCGTCGGGTTAATCGCCGTGACTAATATTAATTTGCCGTCAGTGTTATTTTGTTGCTGTTTAATAAACTCAGCCGTGACCTTAGCTTTATCGTGACCGAAGGGGAGTAAATGTTCACTGGGGATGCCAAGCAAGGCACCAATTTCTTGAATCGGTTTCTTGTTCGCTTCACGTGCGATTTCGATATCGGTTTTATAAGCCATTGCTTAGATCCTCTGGTGGGTTTGGTTTTGACTATTACCAAAAGTTAGTAGATTGGCAAAAAGTGCTAAATTATTATTATATTCAGATCATTGTATTTCCACGAAGCCGAGTCAGACTTATCCAAACGCGACTCGCTTGGGCTCTGATGAATGGCTTTTCGATAATATCTTGGGCATGCTTACCAGTATCAAAACTGTCAAGATTGTGAAGGTCGTTTTCAGGCAAATTGCGGTCAACACTTTGGCGTAGATTTAAGCCGTTAAATTAAGTGTTTCGATACCGCTTATCTAGTTTAAAGTTGAATCAGAGTTAGGTTCAATGGGCGGGAACGTTGGTTGCAATAAATAGGTGGAGTAAAATAATAATGAAAACTCATGTAAAAGCGCTTGTTGTTGGCGGCGGCGCTGTTGGCGCCGGGATCGCTTATCACTTAGCCAAGTATGGTTGGGAAGACGTGATGCTAGTCGAGCGAGATGAGCTTACCTCTGGATCAACTTGGCATGCGGCCGGTTTGCTGCCTCTATTTAATATGGGTTACGCAACAACGCACTTGCACGACTACTCGGTGAATTTCTATAAAACCTTGGAGCAAGAAACGGGCTTAAATGCTGGCTTCTCTGTTGTTGGTAATCTGCGCATGGCGCAGACTAAAGCCAGAATGGATGAGTTCATGCTTTATGGTTCAACCGCTGAGACAGTTGGCATTGAGTACCACAATTTGACCCCAGAGCAAATTAAGGATCGCTGGCCATTAATTAACACCAGTGACCTGCAAGGAGCGATTTATCATCCAGGCGATGGTTATATTAACCCGGCCGATGTGACCATGGCGATGGCTAAAGGTGCACGCCAGCGAGGTGTGACGATTGAACGTAAATGGCAGGTTGATGCCTATCAATGGACCGGCTCTGAATGGAAGGTTACGCTAACCAAAATGACTGATCGTGGTGGTAATCTAGTGCCGTCCGAAGAGCAAGCCATCGTTTATGCTGAGCATGTGGTTACCGCGACCGGTAACCATGCACAACGAACGGCTAATTTATTAGGTATTAAAATTCCGGCAATCGTTGTTGAACATCAGTTTATTGTCACCGAACCCGACGCCGCTCTGGTTGAATGGCGTGCAGCTGGCAATCCAGAACACCCGGTGATTCGCGATGCCGATGTACAATCGTATGTGCGCGAAGAACGCGGCGGTTGGATTTTGGGCGTATACGAAAAGAATGCACCTTCGAGATTTGAATATGGCGTGCCTGACAGCTTTCGCGCGGATCTTTTCCCACTCGACCTCGAGCGTATTGAAGATCAATATATGGCCATGATTCATCGTATGCCGAGCTGTGAGAATAGTGGCTTAAAAGATGATTACAATGGTCCTATTTGTTACACACCTGATGGCAATCCACTGGTCGGTCCAGCCCCAGGCTTACGCAATATGTGGCTTGCCGAAGGCTTTAGCTTTGGCATAACCGCAGCTGGAGGTGTGGGTAATTATTTGGCGCAAATGATGGTCGGCGGCGAAGCAGAAATTGACATGGCCTCATTAGACCCAAAACGTTACGGCGATTGGATGACGACTGAATATGGCGCACGCAAAAATGAAGAATGTTATGACCATGTTTATGTGTTGCATCATCCAGACGAAGAGCGAGAAGCCTGTCGGCCGCTAAGAACCTCTCCAGCCTACGATAGACAGAAGGCAGCAGGTGCTCAGTTTGGTCATGTAAACGGATGGGAAAGACCAAATTATTATGCCCCAATGGGCTTTAATGATAAAGAATCGCGATCGTTTCGCCGCGGTGGTTGGTGGCAATATGCAGTCGAAGAAGCCAAAGCGATTCGTCAGAATGTTGGTTTAGTTGACGCTACTGCCTTTACTAAACATGTTGTTAAGGGCCCCGGTGCGACTCAATTTTTAGATTGGTTTACCTGTAATAAGTTGCCGAAGATAGGTCGTATTAACCTTACCTACGCACTCACCGGTGCCGGCACTACGCGAACTGAGTACACAATTGTGCGCAATGGCGAGAACGATTATTACTTAGTGTCAGCGGGTGCTTGGACGGCCTACGATGGCGACTATTTACGTAAAGCGGCAGAAGATAAGATGCAGCAGTTCGGCCATATCGAAATCCATGACGTCACCACTCAATGGGGTGTTTTTGCTATTGCCGGTCCAAACTCTCGAAAAGTGCTTAATAAGTTAATCAAAGACGCCGAGCCTGAAACCGCTTTGTCAAACAAACGTTTTCCTTGGTTGTCGGCTAAGAAGATCGAGCTTGGCATGTGCCCGGTTAATGCTATCCGTGTGGCTTACACCGGTGAACTGGGTTGGGAGTTACATCATCCAATTGAAATGCAAAATTATTTGTATGATCAATTACTCGCCGCTGGTGCAGAGTTCAATATGAAACTGGTCGGGGCGAGAGCGCAAAACTGGCTGCGTCAAGAAAAGTCATATCGAGCGTTTGGCACTGAATTAGGTCGAGATGCGACACCAGCTGAAGCTGATCTACCGCGCTTTATCGACCTCTCTAAAGAGTTTCATGGTAAAGCTGAAATGCAAGCAATAGGTATTCGTTGGAAATGCGTGACGGTGCTAATTGACGGGCCTGAAGATGCCGACCCATGGGGGCGCGAGGCCCTGTATGACGGTGAAACTAACGTTGGCAGGTTAACCTCTGGTGGTTATTCGGTCGCCTTCGAAAAGAGCATTGGTATGGGATATTTACCCCCGGAGCTTGCCGTTGTTGGGCAGCAATTAACGGTCAAAATAATGGGTCAGCTTTGGAATGTGGAGGTGGTTGAAGACAGCCCCTATGACCCTAAGAACGTAGCCATTAGAGTAGATAGTTAAGATTGTTTTTTAAGTATAGGGTTGTTGATTATGTCGGATAGTTCAAGAAGAAATAATAGTATGAGAAAAATTGTTATGTATTGGCGAGATATTCCGTCGATGGTTACCATTAAACGCGGCCGTGAAAAAGGCAAAGTTATGCTCGCTGAGCGTTTTCAAGAAGCGATTGATCGAGCGGCTATGCGAGCCGGCAAGGGCGGTAGCGATTTATATATCGAAGAGTGGCGCAGTGATACTAGTGCTTATGAAACTGAGCTGACTTTGCAAGAGGCTGCCGCTATGGAAGTTGAGGTGCTCGAGGCTGCATTTGACGATGAGCTGATAAAGCGACTTGTTAAAAATAATGGCGTCATTCCGGAAAACTAACCTTCTCAGCATTTTGCTCGCTGAAATTGTCATTAAAAGGCGTTAGAATATCGTCATTGTAACTATCGCGAGCGACCTAAATGAAAGCAATGATACTTGCCGCGGGTAAAGGTACCCGAGTAAGACCGTTAACCAACGAAATGCCAAAGCCAATGATCCCTATCATTGGTAAGCCGGTAATGGAGTACTTGATCGAAGAATTGGCTCGTCATGGATTTGATGAAATAATGATTAATGTCAGTCATTTGCCTGAGAAAATAGAAAGCTATTTCGGTAATGGCGAGCGTTTCGGCGTAGAGATTGGATATTCATTCGAAGGCCATATTGAAGACGGCAAGATTAAGTCAGAAGCGGTTGGCTCGGCTGGTGGCATAAAACGAATTCAAGAATTTGGTGGCTTCTTTGATGATACCTTTTTAGTTGTTTGTGGCGATGCCCTGATCGACCTGGATCTGACAAAAGCGGTTAGGCAACACTGGAAAAGTGGCGCTATGGCGAGTATTTGTACCTTGTCTGTTGAGCCTGAAGAGGTCAGTGATTACGGCGTGGTGGTGTGCGATAAACGCGGTCAAATAACCTCATTTCAAGAAAAGCCCTCGGTAGCCGAGGCCTTGTCTAACAAAGTGAATACCGGTATTTACATTTTTGAACCCGAAGTCTTAGATTTAATCCCTGAAGGTGAAAGCTATGATATTGGGGCTGATTTGTTTCCTAAGATTGTTGAACAGGGGCTGAAGTTTCAGGCGATCGATATCCCCTTTAACTGGATAGACATCGGTCGAATCAGTGACTACTGGGAAGCCAATCAAAAAATCATGAATGGCGAGCTTAGAACGATACCGATGCCGGGTACTGAGATTAAACCTGGAATATGGGTAGGGCTAAATGCCAGTGTTGACTGGGATGCATGTGATATTCGAGGTCCGGTCTATATTGGCAGCGGAACACGTGTTGAAGCGGGTGCCAAGATTGTTGGCCCCACTTGGATCGGCCATGGTTGTCATATTCGAGGCAGTGCCGAAATTAGTAAAAGTATTATTTTCGAATATACGCGAATTGGCTCAGCTAGCGTGGTCGAAAATGCAGTCGCCTTTGGTCGTTTTTTCGTCGATAAAGACGGGAAAAGTTATGAGAGTGAGAAGATGCATTTAGATTGGGTTACTGACTCGCGTATACCTGCGGATAAATTAGTGGTCGAAATCAGTGACTAGTGTATTACCAAACATAACGCTGATTGGTATGCCCGGAAGTGGTAAAAGTACCCTAGGGAAACGTCTGGCTAGGCTCAGGGGAATGTCATTCATTGATACTGACCACATTCTTGAGCAAGTCGAAAATATGCATATTCAAGATATTGTAAATCGACGGGGAGTCAAATATCTACGCTTTCTGGAGGGCGTTGTGCTGTCTCAATTAAGCTTAGAAAACCATGTCATTGCGACCGGCGGTAGCGCGGTTTATAGCCAGCAAGCAATGCATAACTTGGGGGCTATTGGTGCACGCGTTTACTTGCAGATAAGCTTGCGCACCCTCACACAGAGAGTTGATAATACAGCCAGCCGTGGTTTAGCCAAGATGAAGTCGCACCCATTGCCACGGTTGTACCACGATCGTGTCAGCTTATATGAGGCGGCGGCGGACATCACTGTCTCGAATGATCGACCTATGACTGCGCTAGGCTTGTCTCGATTAAATAAGACCCTAGACGATTTTTTCAATGTCTGAGCCAAGTAAAGCCAAGCTTTGGGTGGTAATACCTGCGGCCGGTTCTGGTAGCCGCATGAGAAAGAGTCTACCAAAGCAATATCTATGTATTCACGGTTCAACAATTCTCGAGCATTCAATTAATATTTTTTTGGCAAATGACGAGATCCAAAAAATCATCGTCGCTTTAGCCAAAGATGACCGGCATTTTAGTCAACTGGATCTCGCTAAAGAGCAACGAGTGGCGACCACCACCGGCGGAAGTTCGAGAGCCCAGAGTGTGTTGAATGGCTTAAACGCTTTGCCGGTCAACGATTCCGGAGTTAATGACTCAGACTGGGTGTTAGTGCATGACGCGGCTCGTCCGTGTCTTAGTGACGAATTACTAAGCAAATTAATTAGCCGTCTGCGAGACGACGACGTTGGTGGAATTCTTGCCATACCAGTAAAGGATACGCTTAAACGTGCGAGCAAATTTCAGACCATTAGCGGCACCATTGATCGTGCTGATATTTGGCAGGCGCAAACCCCGCAAATGTTTCGCTATGGCCTCTTAAAGGCCGCATTGACCCTGGCGATAGAGCAGAAAATAGATATCACCGATGAAGCGTCTTCGCTTGAGAACAGCGGTTACGAGGCTAAACTAATAGAAGGAGACGCGTGCAATTTGAAAGTTACTACGCCTGAAGATTTAGCGCTCGCCGCGTTTCTACTTAAACCTAAACACGCATAGGCAAACAAAGTACAATAGTCGCTTAGTTTTATTAGGAAACCCTATGTCTAAATCGTTCAAAAAATATCTACAGCTGCCGCTGAAGTTATTCATCAGTACTCTTTTGTGCCTTATGTTACAGGGTTGCTTAGGCACCATTATAGGTACTACCGTGGATGTTGCTATTGAAGTAGCTAAGGTGCCATTTAAAGTGGGCGGCGCGGTGATTGATGTAATTGGCGGTGACGACGATAACAGTAAGCATTCTCACCAACATGATTCGAAAGACGCCGACTCGCACCAGCATGACGGAGATGATGATTAATGAGAATAGGTCATGGCTACGATGTTCATCAATTGGTAGAAGGTCGCAAACTTATATTAGGTGGCGTAGAGATCCAACATAACAAAGGTCTACTAGGTCATTCTGATGCCGACGTGTTATTGCACGCTGTTTGTGATGCTGTATTAGGCGCATTGGGCTTGGGCGATATTGGCAAGCATTTTCCTGATACCGACTCGGCCTATGCCGGAGCTGATAGCCGCAATTTATTAAGACATGTGGTAACTCTAATGGCAGAAAGGGGCTATCTGCTAGGCAATTTAGACATTACTATCGCCGCCCAACAGCCTAAACTGGCGACCCATCTAGGCTCTATGAAAGATAACATTGCGGCTGATTTTAAGGCTCAAAGTAATCAAGTAAATATTAAAGCGACGACAACTGAGAAACTTGGTTTCGTCGGTCGCGAAGAGGGTATCGAGGCGCATGCTGTGGTGCTCTTGATTGCAAAAAAATAATAAAAACTCAGCCCTTAACTCCTAATCCGACGTGTAGACAATGACCGACGCTAAACTCGAAAACCGCACCAACCGAAAGCTAAGCCAAGAGAAGGCGCTTAAAATAAACCTAGATAGCAGTATTTATGGGGCTATCGTAGAAATTGGTGCAGGACAAGAAACCGCGCGTCAGTTTTTTAATGCTGGTGCTGCTGCAGGTACGGTTGCTAAAACGATGTCCGCTTACGACATGCAAGTTAGTGACGATGTCTACGGCAAAACCGGGCGTTATGTGAGTCGCGAGCGTTGTGAGCAAATGATGGATCATGAATACGCGTTGATGGTACAGAGATTAGATGAGGCGCGTGGAGACGAGTCACGCTTTTTCGCCTACGCAGCGACCGTAACAGCCAGAAGTTACAGCCAGAAAAACGAGTGCCATGGTTGGGTTGGCGTTAAGCGTCAGCGAGAACCTCATGGCCAACCAAGTTCAATCATCTTACATGTCAGAATGTTAGATGAGACTAATCGACAGCAATCAGAAGCCTTGGGTATTTTAGGCGTAAACTTAGTACACGGCGCTTACTATCACTCAGGTCAACCAAAAGAAATAATCAATAATTTACAAGACGGTATGGGCTCCGACAAGCGCATTGAGATTGATTTGATCCATTTTTCAGGCCCTGATTTCGATAAGGTTGAAAACCGCTTGATGAATTTGCACTTGATCCATAGCTGGAACTGTCGTGCTGTTATGTTTGAGCCAAGTGGTCAATCGGTGGTTCCAGCATCGGCATTGCGTAAGAAAGACACGATAGTCATTCGCGGCTCGTTTAAGCCGCCGACAAATGTTCATATGGATATGAAAGATTCGGCGATTAAACATTTTGCGCAAGAAGAGGGGGTTGAGAAAGATAAGATATTAGTTGTCGCAGAGATTACCTTGAATGAACTTTATTCTGGTAACGAAGATGCAGATTCTGATTTCTTAGCCCGAGTAGATTTACTTAACGAGTTGGGCTTCTCAGTTCTGATTTCAGATTATTTACGCTTTTTCAGACTACGCTCTTGGATTCGCCGTTACACTCAGGACCGTATTGGCATTATGCTTAGCGTACTGGACTTCGACTACTTGTTTGCTGAAAAATATTATGAAGGCCTTGAGGGCGGCATTCTTGAAGCTTTTGGTAAGTTGTTCTCAGATAATACCAATGTTTATGTTTACCCAACGATTCGTGATGGAAAACTTATTTCCTTAGATAATGTCAACGTGGATCCATCGTTACACCACTTATTGAAGCACCTCACTTCTAATAATGCGATGGTTTCAGCCGATATTCAAAATGTGCAAAATTTGGATATATCTGCACGTGAAGTGGTCAAAGAGTTGCCTAAAGGCCGTGGCGATTGGGAAAAGAAGCTGCCGCCTGTGGTCACTAAGCGAATAATTGAAAAAGAGCTATTTGGTTTTAAAGAGTAATTAGCTTTTTTAGGCGCGCAGGCGCCTTTTTTACAAGCTTAAGGTTTTTACATCAACAAGTTCAGGGTTTGATTGCCCACAACTTCAAGGCTGATAGCAATGCTACCTATATTATATTCATTTAGACGCTGCCCTTATGCAATGCGTGCTCGTATGGCGATTAACTACAGCGGTATCGAGTATGAATTGCGCGAAGTGGTTCTCAAGAATAAACCCAAAGCGATGCTAGATGCATCGCCCAAAGGCACGGTTCCAGTGCTGATTGACCACGCTCAGGTGATAGATGAAAGCATTGATGTTATGGCTTGGGCGTTAGCTAAGTCGGATCCAGATGACTGGCTGTGCCAACCCCTAACGCACCCCCTGATCAAACGAAATGACCAAGAGTTTAAATTTTTTCTCGACCGTTATAAGTATTTCGAGCGCTATCCAGAGCAGTCCCAATCTTGGTATTTTGATAAATCATTGGAGTTTCTTAGTGAATTAGAGAGTATTTTGACGGCCGATAGGGCTGGCCAGTTTTTCTTAGAAAGCGCAAAATTTAGTGTCGTAGATGTGGCCGTGTTTCCGTTTATTAGGCAGTTTGCGCTGGTCGATAAAGCTAAATTTGACGCTCAGTCTCTACCTAAATTGCAAGCGTGGTTCGAATTGTTGGTTGATTCGCCGCTATTTTTAGGGGTAATGCAAAAGGTTTCAGTTTGGCAGCCGGGCCAACAACGCATATTGTTTGGTATGTGAATAAGCAACATCTGTTAAAATAATATAAATAAATATTCAGCCGCCATAGATAGAATGTCAGATTATCAAATACTCCACCAGCCAGAAGAATGTCTTTTTTATGTGCATTTGGACGATGGACAGCGAGCCTTTTTAAAGTATCGACGTTCAGGGTCAGAATCGGCCGAAGCGATGGTCGACTTCTTCAGCACCTTCGTTCCTGATGAATATCGAGGTCAAGCTCTAGCCTCTCAGTTAGTTGATCATGCATTTGCATGGGCCGAAGAAAACAAGTTGCACATCAATACTTCATGTTGGTATGCGACTAAGAAAATGGAACGTCGCGAGCGTCAAACATAGGCTGTGAAAAGCCGACGTTCTATTAGCCGCTAATCATTCGCTCTACAGATTGCCGATTAGAATATGTCTATAGAAGATCAATTAAACGCCTCGCAGTACCTGAGTCGCTTATCCACACTCAGCTCGCTCCGACCGTCAGCTGAGCCAGCCGAATTAGGCTTAGCCTTGTCGCAAATCTGCGACCGTCTCAAAGCGTATGTTTTTATAGACTTAGACGATGCCGAGTCGGTTCTACTTCAAGCTAAATCAGACTTTAATTACGTATGGTCTATTGCTGAGCTTTCTAATGTTTTAACTCAGCCCCAACTTGGCCGTTGGCAAACGCAGTTTGCTGAAATCACTATAAGTTTTGCCCTGCGCTTGGCCTGGCTGAAGATTGCACCAAAACATAAAGCCATTACTCAGCTTGTACTTGACGCTAACGGCGACGTGCCGGGCCTGTTTATCTTTGGTATGGGTAAGCTCGGCGGTTACGATCTTAATTTTTCCAGCGATGTCGACCTAATTGCCTATTTCGATCCGCGAGTGTTACCTGTGCCAGAAGCGCTTGGTAAAAGTTATGTCTGTCACCAAGTACTTCAGTTTTTGACCAAATTGCTATCGCAGGCAGGAGCCTCGAACTTTGTTTGGCGAGTCGATTGGAGGCTAAGGCCTAACGCTTCGGCAACAACCTTGGCGATGTCTGTTGAGGCGGCTGAAGATTACTATTTTTACAGAGCCTCGCCGTGGCACAGATTGGCGTTAATGAAAGCACGAGTTGTGGCCGGAGATATGAGTTTAGGTGAGCAGTTTCTAAAGATTTTGACGCCATTCATTTGGCGCCAGAACCTTGATTACCGCGCGCTCGATGAGCTAGCTGAAATTAAGCAGCGTATTAACTTGGAGCATCCATCGTTGCGTGCACAACGACAATGGGCAGAACCAATATCGAATCAGATTGCCGGCTACAATGTAAAGTTGGGCAGTGGCGGGATTCGCGAGATCGAATTTATCGCTAACGCATTACAGTTATTATGGGGTGGTAAGCACTATCCGTTGAGAACGCCGAACACGCTTGAGGCTTTAGATGCGCTCTCTAGCCTAGGTAAACTTCCTAAAGAAGTAGCCACTACATTGAGTAGGGCTTACCAGTACCAGCGCCGGCTTGAAAATGCGATTCAGATGCTGGGTAATCAGCAGACTCATTTAGTCCCGAGTTCAGGCGATAATCAGCAGCGTTTACGGTTACTCCTAGCGGTTGAGGGTTGGCAAGCCTTGGTCACAGAACTAAACAATCTTAGAACGTTCGTACATCAATACTTTGAACAACTTTTTGAGGAGCAAACAACGGCTCAAGGTGATCCTGTGCTATGGCCCGACGGACTGAGTGAGCAGGCCGATGATATTGTCGATGCATGGGAGAGCGGCTTTATTAACTATGGTGTGTCTAATCAAATGCGCCATCGTCTGCGACCGTTAACCAGAGGTATCGCAACCTACTTAGCTGATCATGATGGTGATGCCAGCAATACCGTCATTAGGCTGCATGATTTTTTTCGGGCGCTTCCCAGTGGTGAGCAATATTTTCGTTTGTTGGCCAAGTCCCCTGTATTACTTGCCAGTATTGTTCCGCCGTTATTGCATTCGCCAGCGATGACATTGCTGCTAAAGCAATCACCACATATTATCGACTGCTATGTTCATCAACAATGGAGTTACCCTCAGCCCTTTGATAGTAGCTATGTGACTCAGGCCGATGATTATGGCGTGCGTTTGGAACGTATGCGCCGTTTTGTTAACGAACATTTATATCAATTATATTTGAGCTTTATGGAAGGTGCTCTGTCGGCTGATTTATTTCAGCAAGCGCTGACTGAATTAGCTGAGCATAGTCTAGAGCTAGCGTTGAGCGTAGTAGCCGAAAAAATGGGCTTAGACTCTGTGCCGATTACCGTAGTTGGTATGGGTAAGGTAGCACTGGGTAAAATGTCGCCACTGTCTGATTTGGACCTTATTTTCGTGTTCGACCAGGCCGACACCAGCTTAGAGTTAGCGTCGCGCTTTGTTAGTCGTTTACAAACCACCATTTCAACTCCCATGCGAGAAGGTATTTTATATGAGTTAGATACACGCCTGAGACCTTCTGGACGATCGGGTGCGCCAACAGTGTCGATTGAAAGTTTCGCCAACCATCATTTAACTCGGGCGCATACTTGGGAGCATATTGCCTTAGTGCCAAGT
Source organism: Gammaproteobacteria bacterium (assembly GCA_034110505.1). GTDB lineage: Bacteria > Pseudomonadota > Gammaproteobacteria > Arenicellales > Arenicellaceae > Arenicella. The sequence continues at coordinate 8,888 of JAWUZB010000151.1, read as the reverse complement.
CGGATTGTTGCCGGTAATAGGGCGCCGGAAGCTCAACTGAACGCTATCAAGGCTGCGCTAGTCAGCCAGCCCCGCGATGAGATTCAACTGCTCAATGATTCTCAGAAGATGTGGCGAAGAATAGCCGAACATAGAGTTAAACCTATTGGTCTCGACTCTATGTTTAGCAAGCTTCGAGAAGGTGGTCTAATGCAGGCCGAGTATTTAGCCGCCTGTTTAATTCTTCATGCCGGCTACAAATTACCAATAACAAGTGTTGATTTTGACGATTTATTAGCACTGATTGAAGACTCCAAACCGCTTGATGACGCTATTCAATTCTGGCGTATTCAGCAGCTATGGGAGCGCTTGCTTGGCAAGTCAGAGAAAACCTTAGCCAGCGTGCCGGCAGAGTATCTGGCGACAATGCTAGAGCAATTAGAAGTCGGTTCTGTCGATCAGTTAATCGCTAAAAAAGAGCTGCACTCGACCTATGTGCAGCGCCGAATGAAGCAGTTTTTTGCCGCAAATATTTTACCATCTGAAGAATTAGAAAGTTGGCTAGAGAGCAAAGTGAACTGGCTCTAAATACTCCATTCGATTTTAACTAGAGCTATTATGTCGAGGCCCTGTAATTAGGAATGAGCAGGGATTGTTTAAGAAAATTGATTCTTTGATCTAGCTTAATGGCTTTAATTCTACTAATACCGAGCGCATCCAAGCTAAGGCAGTATCCTGCTCGCTATGCTCGTGCCAATAAATACTGGTGCCAAAAGTCGGTAGCGCAAACGGTACCTCAACAATGCATAAGTCACTGTCAACTAATTGCTCTGCCATTAGTCTTGAAACAGTCAATAATTGGTTCGACGACTTGAGTACCTTGCCGGCGGCAAAATAGTTTTGGCAGCGTATTGATGTTTGTCGTTCTAAGCCTTGTTGTTGAAAAAACGTATCCTCCATGGTCATGCCGAATGGTCTATTTGAAACGCTGATATGTTGGCTGTTCATATAGCTAGATTTATTCAGGCTCGAGCGTAATGGATGATCTACTCTCATTAGCACCGCAAAACCGCTTGACCAAAGCTTATGCTGACGCACCGGCAGTTTGACTGGCATTGATACGTCTAAGGCCAAATCTAACTGCCCAGAACTCAACTCTTTTGCCAGTTTGCTGCGCTCAATTTTAATACTAGCAAAGCCGACATTCGGAGCTAGGCGCGACAGCACCTCTGACAGCTTAGGAAGAATTGCAGGCTCTAAAGCATCGTGCATACCGATTCTGAATATATGTTCGCTAGTGCTAGGCTCGAAATCACCCCATTGCTGCAGTATCTGCTGTAGGCGAGTGAGATTGTCAATAATCAGCGGTGCTATGCGTTGGCAGGCTGCCGTTGGTAACATTTTGTTTTGGGAACGCTGAAATAAGGGATCACCTAGTGCTTCTCTTAAGCGTTTCACTGCATGGCTAATAGCCGATGGTGTTAGGTGTAGGGTATCTGCTGCACGGGTCATGTTCTGCTCGACGTAGAGCGTTTGAAATACCTTCAGTAAATTAAGGTCTAGCTGTTGAATACGTTTGGTATCGGCCATTTTGCATTGAATTTTATTCATAGTAGATGCTTAGTATATTTCATTCTATTCATTTTTATGTGGCGTATTATTTGTTCATAACAATTCCTTCTGCATAACTATCCGTTTCGACCAAAGAGGACACTGCCATGAATTTCGAACACAGCGCTAAGACTGAAGATTATATTGCCCGTGTAAAAGCATTTATCCGTGAAAATGTTGAGCCCGTAGAAACTCAGATATACCAAGAGTTACATGAGCTTAACCCTGGCGGTGATTGGAACAATTGGAAGCTTCATCCGCTGTTGGAGAAATTTAAGGGAATGGCCAAGGAACAAGGCTTGTGGAATCTTTTCTTGCCCGACGAAGAGCTGGGAAAAGGGCTCACTACGCTTGAGTACGCGCCGCTAGCTGAAGAGATGGGACGAATGTTATTTACCCCAGAGATATTTAACTGCAATGCGCCAGATACGGGCAATATGGAAGTTCTCTATCATTTTGGCAGTGAGCAACAAAAAGCCAAATGGTTAACCCCCTTACTTGAAGGCGAAATACGCTCGGTATTCGGCATGACAGAACCCGGTGTTGCGTCTTCCGATGCCACCAATATGCAAGCGTCCATTGCTCTTGAAGGCGACCAAGTAGTGGTTAACGGTAAGAAATGGTGGAGTACAGGTTTGGGGCATCCAAATGCTAAATTTACTATTTTTATGGGTCTATCCAACCCCGAGAACGACCGCCATAGTCAACATGCCATGGTTATTGTACCGCTTGACAGCCCTGGGCTGGAAATTAAGCGTATGTTGACCGCGTATGGTGACTATGACGCACCGTCAGGTCACGGCGAAATGCATTTAACTAATGTGCGTGTGCCAAAAGAGAATTTAATTATGGGCATGGGCAAGGGTTTTGCGATAGCTCAAGGTCGCCTTGGCCCTGGGCGTATTCATCATTGTATGAGAGCTATCGGTATGGCCGAAAAAGCGTTAGAGTTAGCGATTAAACGCGGTTTAGAACGTGAGGCGTTTGGTAAGCCGATTTTACAGCTTGGCGGTAACGGTGAGCGTATTGCGCAAGCGCGGATTGCAATTCATCAAGCTCGCTTAATGACCTTGCATGCGGCTTGGAAAATTGACGCGGTTGGAGTAAAGAATGCCATGACTGAAATATCAGCGATCAAAGTGGCGGTACCGGCTATGGCCGAAAACGTAGTCGATATGGCGGTGCAAATGCACGGTGGAGCCGGGATGAGCGGGGATTTTCCATTAGCACATTTTGCCGCTGGTGCTCGGGCATTGCGCTTAGCAGATGGGCCTGATGAAGTGCACATGGGTATGGTTACCCGCTTAGAACTTAAAAAATACATGTCTCGTAACGGCTAAAGCGGGGTTAATAAATAGAGAAGCAATGATGAGAAAAATTTTGATTACCGGCGCAGGTTCTGGTCTAGGGCAAGCGTTAGCAAAAAAATACGCAAGTTCAGGCGCCGAGATTTGTATCGCCGATGTTAATGAGGAAGGTGGCAATGCGGTAGTGCAACAAATACAAAACGACGGTGGTGAAGCATTTTTTGTTAAGTGCGATATTACTCAACAGTGGGATGTTGAGAAGTTAGTCATGACCGTTGCAGAACGCTGGCGTTCGATCGATATGTTAATTAATAATGCGGGTGTTGCGAGTGCTGGAAAGATTGAAAGCGAGACCTTGGAGCAATGGCAATGGGTCTTAGATATAAACTTGCTGGGCCATGTTCGTATGACAAAGGCTTGTCTGCCGTTATTGCGCAATAGCGAAGCGGCCGATAAAACTATTATTAACATTGCTTCACAAGCGGGCCTTACGGCTGCGCCGGGGATGGGTAGTTACTGTGTGACTAAAGCGGCGATGATCAGCTTATCAGAGACAATGTACTTAGAGCTTTCTGCGCAAGATATTCATGTTGCTGTTGTTTGCCCTTCTTTCTTTGATACTAATCTGAATCAATCTTTGCGTAGTAACGATGATAAAATGCAAGCACTGGTGACTAAGCTGATTAAAAAGTCGGGTATTAGCGCTGATGAAATTGCGGGCAAGGTATTTGACTCAGTAGCCAACAAGAAATTCATGATTGTTACGCACAAAGATGGTCGTAATGCATATCGCCTAAAACGTTTTCTTTCGATGGAAATGTATCTCAACATTGTCAAAAAAAGAATGGCTAAGTTTGCCCAGAAGAATGACTAATTTAAATAAGAAAACGGATACGGCGGGTAAGGTTCGCAGTGGTGAAGAACTTGATCTAAGCAAGTTGAACCCCTGGCTGTTAGAGCGTGTATCAGGCATTAGTGGCGTACCCGACGTCACTCAATACGCCGGAGGCGCTTCAAACTGGACCTATTGTTTAAGCTACCCTGAGAAACAAGTAGTGTTACGCCGGGCGCCCAATGGAACCAAGGCTAAAGGTGCTCACGATATGGGGCGAGAATATCGTTTGCAAGCCGCATTAAAACCGGTTTACCAATACGTGCCTGAAATGTTGGCGCACAGCAATGATGAGTCAATCATCGGCGCTGAATTCTACGTAATGGAAAAACTAAATGGCTTGATACCTCGTACTAACATGCCGCGTGGCTTAGATTTAAGCCCCGAGCAATGTCGTCAGCTATGCTTCAATGCCTTAGATAGCATGATTGAATTGCATCACGTTAATTATAAAGATGCAGGCCTTGAGAAAATTGCCAAAGGTGAGGGTTATACCGAGCGGCAAATTAAAGGTTGGAGCCACCGTTATCAAAAGGCGAAGACCTGGAACGTACCAAGCGGCAAAAGTGTTATTAAGTGGTTAAGTGATAATATGCCTGAGACCGAAAGCATATGTTTAACCCACAATGATTTCCGATTAGACAACCTCGTATTAGATGCTGATCAGCCGACTAAAATAATCGGTGTACTCGATTGGGAATTGGCCACTTTAGGAGACCCATTAATGGATCTAGGTAATTCACTAGCCTACTGGGTCGAAGCGGGCGATGATTTTTTCGCACAAAAAACTCGCCGCCAAGCAACTCATTTAGACGGTATGCTGACGCGCCAAGAAGTGATCGAGTATTATCTCGAAAAAACTAATCGTGTAGTGGAAGATTTCACTTTCTATGAAGTTTATGGATTGTTTCGATTAGCTGCGATCGTGCAACAAATCTACTATCGATACCATCATAAACAAACTCGTAATCCTGCCTTTAAAATTCTGTGGGTATTCGTGCATTACTTAATGCATCGGTGCCGCAAAGCAATTAATACGTCGAGCTAACTGTATGACCACACTTTATTTAATCCGCCACGGGCAAGCTTCGTTTGGTCAAGAAATTTACGATCAGCTGTCAGATCTGGGCCACCAGCAAGCGACACATCTCGGTCAAGTATTGGCCAAGCGCCTGGCAAAATTTGACGCCGTATGTTTGGGTACCATGCTACGACATCAACAGACTGCGAGTAATTGCCTGCTTGGTTTTGATCAAGTCTTCGAGCAATCCGGAGCAACCTTCGATGCTGGTTGGAATGAATATGATCACCAAGATATTTTACGCCAATATAGACCGGAGTTTATCACCTCGAAGAGTATGATGAATTATATCGCTCAGCAACCGAATCCAAAAAAGGCCTTTGAAGTTGATTTTAATGGTGCTATTGACCGCTGGATTCTGGGTCAGAATGACCAGGATTATGTTGAGTCTTGGAGCGCTTTCACTGCTCGTGTTCATGATGCTTTAAAAAATACATTAACCGCTAACGCTGATAAGAAAAGCATCGCCGTGTTCACCTCGGGCGGTCCGATCTCCTTAGTTACTCAGCATTTGTTAGGCGTACCGCAAGACAATATAATGCAAATGAACTGGACGCTTTTAAACTGCGGCGTAACAAAAATAGTCTCGACAGGATCACGCTTGTTCTTGGCGTCCTTGAATGAACATACTCATTTTGAAAATGCAGAACATAAGCACTTCATCACTTACACTTAATAGCAGAATAAATATGAGCAGACAAAATATTCTTATTACCGGTGCCAGCTCTGGCCTCGGTTACACCATGGCTAAAATGTACGCCGCACAGGGCAAAAACCTAGCACTTTGTGCTCGGCGAGTTGAGCGACTTGAAGAACTACGAGAAGAGATTGCCAAATCTAACCCTGAAGTCAAGGTGTTTATTCGCTCACTCGATGTTAATAATCACGACCAAGTATTTGAGGTGTTTAAAGCCTTCGCAGAAGACCTTGGTCACCTTGATCGTGTAATCGTTAACGCTGGCATGGGTAAAGGGGCATCGTTGGGTACTGGCTATTTTCTGGCCAATAAGCAAACCGCGATCACTAATTTTGTTTCGGCTATTGCACAGTGTGAAGCTGCGTTAGAACTGTTTCGAGCGCAAAACCATGGTCATCTAGTGACTATTTCCTCGGTTAGTGCGGTTAGAGGTTTTCGACGGGCGATGACTGTTTATGCCGCTTCTAAGGCCGCGGTGACGAACTTAACCGAGGGTATTCGCATCGACTTACTCGGTACGCCGATCAAAGCTACCACGATTCATCCTGGGTTTATTCGAAGTGAGATCAACGAAAAAGTTAAAACGGTTCCCTTTATAGTTGATACTGAAACTGGTTGCAGAGCTATTCTAAAGGCGATCGAAAAAGAGGGTGCGAGTTATTACGTGCCAGGCTGGCCGTGGGAGCTTGTTTGCCGTTTAATGAAGATGGCACCACTAAAGATGCTTAAAAAGATGAGCTAGGATGCTTCTTGGGTGCTTTTCATAGTGCTGAATTTAGTCTCTGTGAGCTGATTTAGTTCGGCGAAACATTGTGGACAATTGTAAGTTATTGAGGTTTTTCCAGCTGTGTTCTAGAGAAAATTCAAAAAAAAGGCCAATTAAGCCGTTTGCATAGCATCAATACTCTAGCGTCGTGCGTGGATTGTGCTATTTTAAACAGACGCATAGTAACAGTGCGTAAACCTCCAACTATTGCGACCCTCATCTAACCCGATGCATGCAATAATTGGAGGACACTTCAAAAGGATTTGAGGTAAAAATAGAAAGAGCCCTTTTGGGGGACAACTCTTTCGGAAGGCTCTTGAACTTTACCCTGGTCAAGGGCCTTTTTTTTACCTATTCCTAAACGCAAAGAAATAATCCCCATAAACGAAGTTGTATTTCATTTACCTAATATTATTTCTTGTATTCTTTTTACATCATTAGGGCATTTTAATGCAACTGTCTGATTTTCGTTATGCATATAAGTGCCTGAAAACATACTTATAAAACCCGTCGAAGTGCAGACTAATTCTTGCAAACTATTATTTTCGGCAGTCCAGCAAAAACAGCGCTGACAGCGTGAATCATTATTTATTGAACCGCTAAAACATCCAGTTAGTGGACTTATTCGGCGCGACTAAATTAATTAATAGAATCCAGATTGGTCAAAAATAGATATTAATAAGCTTACTTTTCGATTAGTGAAAAATAGGTGAAAATTAATCAAAGCATCATTGATGAGTTAGCTTAGCACAGAGTTTTAATTAGATAAATAACTGCAACCTATTGATTAAATTGTGTTATTTTTATGTTAAATAGGTGCATCTATAAAAATTGCGTGAGGTGCAATTTTAGTCTAAGTCTTTTTATTTAGAGCGATTTTAAGAGGTTATTGATGTTTTTCATAGAGTCTGCAGCATTATAGAATATGACATTATTAGTGATCATTTGATCGTAATGGCGAAGTACTGACGATCGTTATTCAGATAGGGTTCAAGAGTACTAAATCGAGTGTCGTAAATGCGACATCTGTCGATATTCAACAATATGGTAACTGTTTAAGATACCGAACGATCACTAATTTATCGTATAATAAAAATCGAAGAAATTCTGATTTTGGCTACTTGACACTTTTTGCCTACGGTCTGATTTTTGATTAAACTGTCAATTCGTAGCTAATAAGTCGAGCTTTATAGAGGGGTGTCACATAGATGGGTGTCACCTGTTCTATGCGGCCTGTTCTGTGACACCTGTTCTATGAGGGCGCCGCCATTAAGGACAGCCCACTCGGTGTTCGTGCGGTTCGGGCTTTTTAACTATTTAAATATTTTTTCTCGCCGTAGGCGGGTCGATTTTTTTACGATGGCCTTGTGTTATGGTTTGGCTTAAATTAATTGGGTTGCTTTGGCGCGCGGTCGAACTAAAACAATAACAAGACTAACTTACTAGGTTGAGCAATATGGATTGGGTTAAGGGTAAACTAAAATTAGGTAACAATAATACGGCGGGCGGCGCCAAGTTAAAAAGTCGAGCATCATGGCGTATTAGCAAAATAAAGTCTTGCCGAATGCTTGGGTGTATGGCGTTGTTGCTCAGCGTCAGTGTGTTGTTGGTCCCGCTGCAATCTCAGGCGCAATCAATCACCTATGGCGGTAATGGTTTTATCGAGAGACCCCTCAATGATGGTTCAGTCAGCGGTTCGATAACCGCAACCCTGTCAGGCGATAGCTACCTCACCCCACTCGACGTCAATACCGATGTCACGCTGGGCAATATCCCCGCTGGCTTAGTGCCATCATTGAGCATTGAGTCGGGTACGGCGAATTGGGCTGCCGAAGTCGCGGCGGAAGCGAATACATGGAAGTCGGTGACTTATGGCAATGGCTTGTTTGTGGCTGTGGCAGAGAGTGGCACGAATCGCGTGATGACCTCGCCCGATGGCATCACTTGGACCGCTAGAACGGCTGCCGAGTTAAATGAATGGAACTCGGTGACCTATGGCAATAGCCTGTTTGTGGCGGTGGCAGACAGTGGCACGAATCGTGTGATGACCTCGCCCGATGGCATCACTTGGACTGCTAGAGCCGCTGCCGAGTTGAATGAATGGAATTCGGTGACTTATGGCAATAGCTTGTTTCTCGCCGTGGCGGACACTGGCGCGAATCGCGTGATGACTTCGCCCGATGGTATCACTTGGTCCCCTAGAGACGCTGCCCAAGCAAATCAATGGAAGTCGGTTACCTATGGTAATAGCCTGTTTGTCGCCGTGTCGTCAGGTATCACGAATAGCGTCATGACCTCCCCCGATGGAATCACTTGGATCCCTAGGGATGCTGCTGAGGCGAATATATGGACTTCGGTGACCTATGGCAACGGCCTGTTTGTGGCCGTGGCGTTTGATGGCACCAATCGCGTGATGACCTCGGCTGATGGCATCACTTGGACCCCCAGAGTCGCTGCCGAGGCGAATCAATGGCTCTCAGTCACCTATGGCAATGGTCAGTTTGTAGCCGTAGCGTTTGGTGGCACGAATCGCGTGATGACCTCGCCCGATGGCG
>JAWUZB010000150.1:0-9841 GCA_034110505.1 Gammaproteobacteria bacterium | reverse complement strand
TATAAGCCATCAGGAGGAGAGGGTACTCAAATATTTGAAGGGATGGCTTTCGTTCTAACGGGTACTTTGTCATTGATGACACGTGAAGATGCCAAGGAGTCTATCGAAAACAAAGGAGGAAAGGTCACCAACAGTATTTCTAGTCGAACTTCGTACTTAGTCGCTGGAGCATCAGCTGGGTCAAAGTTGGAAAAGGCTCGTAACCTCGATATTGAAATACTTAGTGAAGATAAGTTTCTTGAGCTTCTTAAAAATAAAGGATAAAAACGCCTCTATAGTTCCTCTAAATTTAATATGCCTGTCTTTACTATGACGACTATAGTAATCGTTATATTTGACTTGGTGATTCATGATTGAGTTTAACTGGTCTGGTCATTTCTAAGTTTGTGTTGCTTTGAATTCTTATAAGTGCGAGCAACTCTGTCAATGCATTAAGTTGATCGATATCATTTAATTCATAATTATTTAAGATAGAGATTACTTTTTTGATGCGAAGCCGAGAATTCATTGAAGAAAAATTTACGTCGGAGTCTGACGCTTGTTTATACTCAGCAGCTAAATCAACATATCTTAGACAGCTTACTGGTTACGGTTTTTTCGACGGGTTTTTAGCTTCGCCATCGACACCACCGATCCAGTGTTGTTTGAGTTTAAGACACTAAACTCTCGATCTAAATTTAAAGACTCTGTTAACATTGAATTCGGCATCTCGATTGCTTGGCCATAGTGTTGATTTATTAGCCATGCAATTTCTTCGAGTAACTCGATATCCAAAAGATCGTCCTCTTTAGTACCTTGCAGCGTATGGCTAGTCTCGCCCAAAATATCTAATGCGACATTGACATCAAAGCGAGCGTTCAGGTGGTAGCAACGGCAACGTTTATAGCATTGCTGAATTAGTACTCTAAGAAAGTCTTTATGGTCACTCTCCGGATCTAAAAAGTACTTTATTGATTCGGCCTCAGCATTAATTTTGAAGCGTGAATTTCCAAGCTCCGAGGCTATTGTCTGCCAAAAATCACTAAACTTAATGATTCTGCCATTAATTTCTTTGGTCTGTAACGAATCCTTATTCATTTTATCTTCTTAACACCCTATTCAACATGCTAAAATCGCGTGCTTGTATTGCCAGCTTGACAGTGAATGCGGCGGCAATTATGTAAGCACTATTTATAACCATTAGACGGTAAACTTGTTACCGTTTAATTTTAAAAACCAAAGGTAACGTCTGAATTAACGCCTGTCAAATATTGTTATTCAGTCTCGTTAATCCTTAAATTTAAGCGAAGTTTTAGAGAATCCCATGAGCAATCAATCTGCCGCCGATAATAAACGACTGTTTAACGTAGCCATCGTAGGCGCCACCGGCGCTGTCGGCGAAACACTATTAGAGGTGTTAGAAGAGCGTGACTTTCCGATAGCAAAATTATATTTGTTGGCCAGCGAGCGCTCGGCTGGCAGCACCAAGAAATTCAAAGGAAAAACAATCCGTGTTGAAAACTTGGCTGATTTTGATTTTGCTAAGGTACAGATCGGTTTCTTCTCGGCTGGCGGGTCAATCTCGGCTGAATTTGCACCAAAAGCCGCGGCGGCGGGGTGTGTAGTAATCGACAATACCTCGCACTTCAGGTACGACGATGACAAACCTTTAGTGGTGCCAGAAGTTAATCCTGAGGCCATCGCCAACTACAAAGACACTAATATCATTGCCAATCCAAATTGCTCGACAATTCAAATGTTGGTTGCACTAAAGCCGATTCAAGACGCGGTTGGCATTGCCCGTATCAATGTTTGTACTTATCAAGCTGTCTCCGGGACTGGTAAAGACGCAATGGAAGAGTTGGCCAGTCAAACGGCTAATTTGCTAAACGCTAAGAAGGTAGAAAGCAAGGTTTACCCGAAGCAAATTGCTTTTAACGTGTTACCACAAATCGATGTGTTCATGGAGAACGGCTACACCAAAGAAGAAATGAAAATGGTGTGGGAAACTAATAAAATTATGGCTGACGACAGTATCGAGGTCAATCCTACTGCCGTTCGCGTGCCGGTGTTTTTTGGCCACTCAGAAGCTCTCCATATTGAAACTAAAGAGAAAATTAGTGCGAAGCAGGTTAGAGAGCTTTTAGATAACGCTCCAGGCATCGTCGTTCTTGACGAGCGAAATGACGGTGGCTACCCTACAGCCGTTACTGATGCCGCGGGAAGCGATGCCGTCTATGTTGGGCGTATCCGCGAGGATATCTCGCATCCTCGTGGTATTAATCTTTGGGTTGTTTCGGATAACGTGCGAAAGGGTGCTGCCACTAATAGTGTGCAGATTGCTGAGTGTTTGGTTAAAGATTATCTGTAGGCCTACTGTAGCGATCAATTGACGATGCTATTTTACTCGGGCAATAGAGTGTTTATTGAACTGGTGTTAATCAAATTATAGCTTGTGTACGGTTTAACTATGAGTAAAATGTTAAAACTGGACTTTGGCGAATATACGCGCTTACGATATTCTAAACAGGCTTTCTATCAGAAAACTCTGTTGATTTGCTAAAAACTGATGTAAGTTGTTACAATGCGTTGCTAACTACCTAAAACTTATAAAAAAATTATACTTTTTGTTGTTTTTGCTACACAGCTCTGTCTCACTAAAAGTTCCATCTACCCGAATTTACAAGCACTTAGGGCTGATCTGATTTAAACATACAAAAATGTCGGAGTGTTCTATGGCGAATCGAAAAATGACTCTTTCTAAAACTAAATTGGCTCAGGCTTTGTCCGCGAGCATTTCAAGTCGAGTAAAAAGCCTCGGAGTAGCCGCGGCGATATTGCTAAGTGCATCAAATGCATCGGCGTTAAGCTTAGGGTCTTTTGAAGTCGCATCTAACCTAGATCAACCCCTTAACGGCACCATCGAACTTCGAGTCGCTGCTGGCGATGACCTAGATACGCTCAGCGCGGTTATTGCGTCAGCAGAAGATTTCGAAAGTTTAGGTATCGATTACCCTGACTTCTTAAAAGACTTTAGTTTGACCCTAGATACTGTCAATGGCGAGCAACGTTTGCGAGTGACCAGTAATAACGTCATTATCAAAGAACCCTTTATTCACTTCCTTGTTCGAGTTGAATGGTCTGGTGGTAGTTTCTTACGCGAGTATACAGCCCTTATTGATCCTCCAGTATACGCTGCTGGAGTCCCGACTGCGATTTCTGAACCTCGCCAAGTTGGCACCGATCAAAGCTACCAGACCGAGGATAATATCGTTAGCCAAGAGCCGGCGGTAGTGCAAGATTCGGTAGCAAGCGAAAAACCGCTGATCGAAGATAATTTTTACAACGATAGCGCAGATACAGTAGAGCAAGCGCCTGCGCTTGAATACCCATCCGACACATTGGCAACCGACGCCAGTTATGGCCCAGTTGAATCTGGTGAATCTTTGAGTGTGATTGCACAAGATTTACAGCGTCAGTTTCCAGATTTGAGTATTTATCAAATCATGAAAGTATTGTTTGAAGAAAACCAAAGTGCATTTATTGGTGCGAATATAAACGGTCTCCTCAAAGGTTCGATACTTAAAATTGGTGATCTCAATGCAATCAGAGCCGTTAATGTGTCCGAGTCAAAATCATTCTATTTTGAACAAATTGCTGACTGGAACCCTCAGTTGTTGCAACCGTCGGGCAGCGATTCGATTAATGTGGGTCAAGATAGTTACAACTTTCAAGATGATTCTTCGTTTACCTCAGATACCAATGAATTTTCATCCGAAGATAGCTTTCAAGTAGGAGCATCGGCCGAATCTAACGACTATGTCTCGAGCGATCAAGGCGATACTCGAGAGGGCGAAGTGTTGGCCTTGCGCCAAGAAGTGACTTCTTTGCAGTCGTCTTTGGCGTCCAGTGATCTTGAGAAGCAAGAACTAAACGAGCGAATCTCATTGCTTGAAGGCCAACTTGCTGACATGAATCGACTGGCTGAATTGAGTATTAAGAGTGCCGAGCTTGCCAGTCTTGAAAATACCTTAGCAGAACAAAACGATTTTTCTGCGCAAGTCGATGATGATTCTTTTTTCGAAGATATTACTGATACTGGTGAAGATAACAGTGCCATTGATGAGTTCTTAATCTCGGCTGATGAGACTGTTGATGAGCTAACAGGTGTCACCGAAGAAACAATCGACGGCTTAGTTGATGATGAGCTTTCTATAGATGAATTGTTAGCCGAAAATGGCCTATCTGATCTGCAAGATGATGGATTGGAAAGCGTTATCGGAGAAGCCGGTGACGATACCGACGCGGTGACTTCGTCAGTGGGGGTAACGACACTCACTGTAACGCCTGAAGAATCGTTTCTTGATAAAGTCAAATCAGCCTTATTTGCTGGTGGTCTTTGGAAGATATTAGTCGGCCTAGGGGCTATATTGGCTGCAGGAGCGGCAGTATTATTTTTTCGTCGCCGTCGTGTAGACGAAGAGTTTGAAGTTAGTATGTTGTCAATCGAAAGTAATTCACACAGTGTTGGTAATTCGAGCAGCTCGGCGGCATCAGCCTCCATGTCCGCGTCTCATACTGCCTCAATGGCCTCGGAAGCGATTACTGATAAAGAAACGTCGTTCCTGACTGTTTACAGTGATAGCGATGCGGTGGTTCAGGCCGATGAAGTCGACCCAGTAGCTGAAGCTGATGTTTACATCGCTTACGGCCGAGATGAACAAGCCGAAGAAGTGTTATTAGATGGCGTTGTAAGCCATCCAGAAAGAATAGATATCAAGCAAAAACTTTTGAGCCTGTATCATAAACGTCAAAATGTGGAGGGCTTTGAGAGGATTGCCGAAGAACTTTATTCGCAGCGATCTGCGTTGACCGGTGATATTTGGCAGCAAGTTTGCGAAATGGGTAAAGAGGTTGCTCCAAGTAATCCTTTATTTGAGCTGTCAGGTGATGACCTCAATATCGCGATTGAATCAGATTCAGAGCTGTTGTTAGAAGGCGATGATATATCTGAAGTTGCGCTCGATGCTGATTTAGATGAAAGCGTAGAACCAGCCGCCGATGAAGAAGATCTCGTTGATCATTTAGATGAGTCGTTGTTGTCGGACAAGCATAGTGATTTAGAAGAAGAGCTGACTATCGAAGACCAATCTGAGATGGTTGTCGGGTCGTTAGCAGAAGACGAGTCAATCCAGTTAATAAACTTTGATGATGGTCGAAGTGAGGTAAGTGAGTTAGATGATGTCGAAATAGATGCTCTTGAACTTTCAGGCGATATTCCCGCATCTATCGACTTGTCTAAAGAAATTAGTGCTGAAGTTGAAAATATTTCGCTCGACGATGATGACCAAGAAGACCTGTTAGAGTTTAACTTTGACCAAGTTGACGATGACCAAGTTGACGATGACGATGATCTCGAACGTGCCTTTGGTGAATTACAAGCAGTTAGCGATCTAGAGATTGACCCAGACTATGACGAGGCTCGCACTCAATATGAGCTCGCTAAAGTTTTTGTCGATCTTGGTGATGAAGACGGAGCACGTAAGATTCTAGTTGAATTAGTCGCTAACAAAGAAAATAGCACTGAGGTGTTAAGCGATGCCCAAGAATTGCTAGATTCGATTAACCTATAGAAACTGACTTAGTTACTTGAGGTGACAATGGGCGGTTTAAGTCCTTGTTCACTTTACATACAAGCCTGAGCTCACCGGAGTTTGGGCTTTTTTGGGTTTAAACTATGGTGCCTGTAATCCATCTTGCTAATATCGTAGTCACTGCTCACTATATTGATGCTATTAGAAATGCTAAAACTCACTCAAATCAAAGGTAGCTCCAAATGAGATACGCTGCATGCGTGGAGTACGATGGTACTAACTTTAGTGGTTGGCAGGCGCAGAAGCACGATGTGAGAACTGTGCAAGAGGTGGTCGAAGAGGCACTCAGTCGACTCGCCAATCACGCTACGCCTATAATTACGGCAGGCCGCACCGATAAATCAGTGCATGCGACTCATCAGATCATTCATTTTGATTCCGATGCTGAACGAACTGAGTTCGCTTGGTGCCGCGGCACTAACCGATTCTTAGATCACGACGTTCGGCTGCGTTGGGTAACAACCATTGACGACCAATTTCACGCTCGTTTTTCAGCTCTATCGCGGTCGTATAGGTTTATTATTCATAACGCGCCAGTTAAAAGTGCCTTATACAGAAACTATGCCACTCATGAGCAACTACCACTCAATCCCGCTGATATGGCTGAGGCCGCTAAAGTGCTATTGGGTGAGCACGATTTTAGTTCGTTCAGAGCGGCTGGTTGCCAAGCCAATTCGCCGATACGAACAATGCATAAGCTCGATTTAAATTATCATAATGAATGGATTTGGTTTGACCTAAATGCCAATGCATTCCTGCAACACATGGTGCGTAATATTGCTGGCTGCTTAATAGAGATAGGTAGTGGTAAACGAAGTGTCGATTGGTTGGCTGATGTGCTTGCCGCAAAAGACCGCACTAAGGCCGGTATAACCGCGCCTGCAAATGGTTTATATTTGGCGGGTGTAGAATACCCAAAGGAGTTTGTGCTACCGAGTAGGCACCACAATATTGCATTTTGGGGTGAGTGAAAAGTCTACATTACTAGCAAATTTACTGGCTGCGTAAAAAATTATGAGATATCTATCGATAGCCTCTAATTGGGTCAGGAAAATAGTTTAAATTTGAATTCAGTTAAAATAATTAGCATAGATAAAAACATTCAATAGCGTGAAAGTGCAAAATAGAACCCGAATAAAAATTTGCGGTATGACCAATGTCACTGAGGTCGAGCATGCCGTTGCCTTGGGTGTTGATGCGATTGGCGTAATCCTACATGCAAACAGTCCTCGTCGTGTCTCTCTTAGGCAGGCGAAGCTGATTCGTCATGTAGTGCCAGCGTTTGTCTCATTGGTTGGCGTATTCGTTGATGCTGATCGTGAGCAAATCGAAAGTAGTATTGAAGCCGTAGGCTTAGATATTATTCAATTACACGGTCTCGAAACAGATTCCTTAGGGCAAAGTTTAAGCAGGCACTATATCAAAGCGATCAGAGCTAAAACGGTCGAGCAAGTGAATCAAGACTGTGCCAAATTTCTTAATGCTCGAGCAATTTTGTTAGACCCCTATGTTAAGGGCCAGCATGGCGGTACTGGGCAAACATTAGATGTAAATCTATGGCCGAGCCTTGAAAGTAGTCAGTCGTTAATTCTTGCTGGTGGTTTATCAGCCGATAATGTGGCTGAGCGAGTACGTCAATTTTCCCCCTTTGCAGTGGATCTTAATAGTGGTCTTGAGGTTGAACCAGGGGTTAAAGATCCGAGATTAGTTGCTATGGCTATCGAGCAAATTTATGCAACTGACGCGCAAATGAGGTCGACTTAGCATGGCCCGTAGTGTGGCCCAATGGGTTGATTATATTCAAACCCTTCACCATCGTGAGATTGAGCTTTCTTTGCAACGTGTGCGAGACGTATTTCTACGCATGTTTCCTGACGGTTTGCCCTATAAAGTTATTAGTCTGTCTGGTACTAATGGTAAAGGTAGCACTGCTGAACTACTGGCGTCTATTTATCGTCAAGCAGGCTATCAAGTGGGCAAATTTACATCGCCTCATTTGGTTAAATTTAATGAACGTTTTAACCTAAACGGCGAGTCGATTGACGACCTTCGCTTACTGCAATCCTTCGAGCGTGTTGAGGCACATCGAGAAGATACAACCATTACCTTTTTCGAGTTTGGAACCCTGCTTGCTATCGATCTTTTCGCCAGTAGTCAGGTTGACATCGCAATCATGGAAGTGGGTTTAGGCGGGCGGCTCGATTCGGTAAATATCCTTGACGCCGATGTATCAGTCGTTACCAGTATTTCGATCGATCACACCGCTTGGTTGGGCAACACCATTGAACAAATCGCTTTCGAGAAAGTCGGCATAGCGCGCAAGGGCCGCCCATTGGTGCTAGGTTTGACTGAGGCGCCGGATAGTATGCTTAATTATGCGTCTAATATAGCAGCGCAGGTTAGTCAAATAGGCCAGCAGTATGATTTTGAGGAATTAAATGGCGATGACACTTGGCAGTGGAAAGCATCAAAAATGACCTTGGATAACTTACCGCTGCCATTTCAGCAGCGTGGAGTTCAGTTATCAAACTGCTCAGCAGCGCTTGAAGCGATAAGGTTGATGTCATCCATTTTTCCGGTTGATAAAGCTAGTATCTGTAAAGGTATCGAAAAAGCTAGAATTTTAGGTCGTTGTCAGGTGTTGAAGCACAATCCTGAGATTATATTAGACGTGTCGCACAACCAATCATCTGTGGCTCGTCTTAGCGAGTTTCTTGGTGCTAATTTAAGTTCCGCCTTCGATGGCCGGACCGTGGCAGTTTGCGGCATGCTGCGAGATAAAGAGATTGCTATCAGCCTCGAGCAGATTAATAATCAAGTTGATGAGTGGCATGTTGCCACGATTCATAATGATCGGGGCTCTTTAGCGTCTGAAATTAGTGCCGTGCTCAGCTCTATGTCAGTTTCCAGAGTCTGTCAGTATGATTGCGTAGAGGACGCCTACGATGCCGCGTTAGGCACGTTAACCGTTAATGACCGTCTTGTGGTTTTTGGCTCCTTCCATATTGTAGGTGATATACTCGATCATGTTAGCTAGCATCATTATATCCCTCAATTCTCAGACTATTTATGTTGAGAGCGACGCACCACTTCGAAATCAGTAACCAAAGCCTTATGCCAAAAAAAACAAACGAAGAACTCGAACAACTTGCTGAATTTGATCTAAAACACCGAGTCACCGGCGCCGCTGTTTTGTTGTTTTTAGGGGCGCTGGTAATGCCGTGGTTACTCGGGCCTCCAAGTGAGGCGAGTAAAGTCGAAATAGCACAACAATTGCCAACCATCTCGGAAGTTGAGGTCGCTAATATTGTTGCCCCTGCTAATAGTTCTAGTTCTAGCTCTGGTTCGTACGAGGTAAATAGTTATGGCCCTGAGCCAATGAACAATGAAATTGAGGAAACCGTCTATATTTCCAAAATTACTCCGTTGGATGCTAAAGGCAACAGCGACTTAGTTAAAGCCGCCAGAGACGCGGCCGAAAGTACTCAAGTTCGTCAGCAACAAAACAATGAGGCAAATGCCTTAGCTGAAGTTGTGAGACAACAAAATGAGGTTTTAGAAAAAGCGTCCGCCGAGAAAATTACTTCAGATGAAGCTGATGCCAACAAATCCCTTATAAAAGACGCGTCGAAAAATCCCATATCACTGGCGTCTGATCAGTTGCAGACTACAACGGCGCAGGCTATTGAGCCCAAACCTCAGTCGTTA
Source organism: Gammaproteobacteria bacterium (assembly GCA_034110505.1). Taxonomy (GTDB): domain Bacteria; phylum Pseudomonadota; class Gammaproteobacteria; order Arenicellales; family Arenicellaceae; genus Arenicella. The sequence goes on along the minus strand of JAWUZB010000150.1, from coordinate 500 downwards.
AAGAGTAGCGATCAAGAACAAGAAAAAACTACAGTAGATGTTGGTTGGGTTGTACAGGTCGGATTGTTTACTGACAAGAGTAGGGCTATCGCATTGATTAGTGAGTTAAAGAACAATGGCTTCAATGCGTCCAGTAGCGTGGTTGATACAAACCGAGGTAAGAAAACAGGCACCAGAGTCTGGCTTGGTCCGTTTACTAAAAGGGTTGCGGCGATTAAGCAACAAAAATCACTAAAAGCCAAAGCGGGTAAAGAAGGCTTTATTCGCGTGTATCCTTAAATACATAGAGTGACCTTAGAGCTTATAATTAATTGATCGAAGCTTCGATTAGAGAGAGGAAAAGATGGCTGGATTTGATTGGATTATTGCGGCGATATTAGTCGTTTCGATTCTTGTAGGTATTTTTCGTGGCTTTATTAAAGAGTCGTTATCGCTGATTTCAAGGATATTAGCGATATGGTTAGCATTCAATTTTTGTTCTCAAGCTGGTGAGTTTATCC
>JAWUZB010000149.1:0-21695 GCA_034110505.1 Gammaproteobacteria bacterium | reverse complement strand
CTAATTAATAGGATGCTATTTCTAGGCTTTCGCGGTCATCGCTAGATTTCACGCCCTTATAGGCACGCCCTAGAAAATCGAACACTCCGCCACTACTGGGATCAACAAATCCACCGTGCCAAGCTAGGCCATTGGGTAATTGTGCTGGCACTGTATTTACGTACACTATATCAATTCCACTGCGCGATGATTTAGCCGAGATAACACACAACACTTGCTCTGGATTGCAGCCGCCATTTTGGTTGACCATTAAGGTATCTAAATCCTTAGCTTGGCGAACATGCGATGCACTCAACCGCGTTACCCAAACACGCTCGCTACCTAAGCGCCGAAGTGCAGTTTGACCGGTTACCACAGTGTTAAAAGCCGCTGTAGAAGTGCTCGTAAGAGACGGCCCGCTGAGGCTACGCAACAACACAAAAGCAAAGGCTAGGGCCAAGATGATAAGCATTGCTCGTATTAGTTTAGCTAATACCACACGTTTGTCAAAAGCCACAATCAGCCACCGGATTTAGTTCTAGTTGCTTTTATACCAATCACCTCAACCGACCATTGGATACTTCCCTGGTCTGGGTTAACTCGGTCGAAGCTTAAATTTTGCTCAAGTGTAATTCGTGATAGTGGCGCAATACTGACTAACACGTCTTTCTCAACGCGCTGGACTTCTAGACAATTCTGCGCACCACAGTTTGATGCGATAACCGCCATATTCAATCGACTGACGGTGGCATCACTGGCATCGTTTTGCAGACAGATTTCTAAATCGTAGTTAGTTCGATAGCTAAACTCGGCGACCACTCCACAAACTCGTACTTGGCTAACATCAAGAAGATTATTTAGCTCTCGTTTATAGTAACCATCAAACCAAAACCCGATCGCACACAAGACAAGGGCGATAATACAAATACGTATTTTTCTAGGCTTTTCAAAACCAGAGGCGTACAAGACCCACACCAAAAACAAGAAAATTACTAATATGATTACTCGGATCATGGTTGACCTCCAACGGTTCTAACAACAAATTCACTAGCATGATATCACTTCATGTCATACCATCGTGTCATACCATCATCACAGTCTTATACAAATATATCTGCAAAAGCCCTACGCGACGATATTAGGAATCTTTGCCTAACTAGATTACTCAAAACTGCATGAGCATTGAAAAACTAAACCACAAGTCTATTTTAAAGGCGATGTTCAAAGATCGAATGATTTCGGTCGACGAAGCCAAGCGCATAGACGCTAATTTGCTGAATGTAAATCCTGCGCCAGGTCATCCATTAATAGGCATCTCTCGCAGCTTACCATCACATCAGAAGAGTGGCGAAAAAATCACCTTAGAGACGTTGTGCGAATGGTTCGCCAATAGCGTTGGTGTTGAGTATTTTTATATCGATCCACTCAATATAGATATCACCGCTGTCACTAAAGTGATTGCCTCTGACTATGCTAAGCGACATGGATTTTTGGCGGTTAAATCGGCTCCTGACCGTGTAACATTAGCCGTAAAGAACCCCTTAGACCTTTCCTGGAAAGATGATTTAGAAAGTCTTCTTCGCAAAGAAATAGACGTGGTATTCGCCAACCCACTGGAAGTCGATCGCTACGTAAGTGAGTTCTATAATTTGGCTAAGTCGATTAGTCAATCGAGCATCAATAACGAGCGAACCGGTGCTAGCCTACAACAAAATCTCGAACAACTGGTTGACTTGGGCCGCAGCGGCCAGCTCGATGCTGAAGACCACCACATCGTTCAGCTGGTTGACTGGTTGTTGCAATACGCGTTTGAACAACGCGCCAGTGATATTCATCTCGAGCCGCGCAAAGAGCGTGGCGAGGTACGCTTTAGAATCGATGGCATGTTACATCACGCATACCACGTGCCACCGAATGTGCTACTGGCGATTGTCGGTCGTTTAAAAACGCTAGCACGCATGGATATATCCGAAAAGCGGCGGCCATTAGATGGGCGTTTAAAAACACGCACACCAAATAATAAAGAAATCGAGTTACGTCTATCAACTGTACCGACCGCCATGGGCGAGAAGATGGTAATGCGAATATTCGACCCTGAGGTACTGCAACGTTCATTCAGTGAGTTAGGCCTGAGCGACCGCGAATTAGACATCTGGAATCGTCAAACCAAACATACCAATGGCATAATCTTAGTAACTGGGCCAACAGGCTCAGGCAAAACAACGACACTTTACTCAACCTTAAAAAATCTTGCCACCAGCGACGTTAACGTTTGTACTATCGAAGACCCTATCGAGATGGTCGAACCAGCCTTTAACCAAATTCAAGTTCACAAGGCGATTAATTTAAGCTTCTCGGCGGGCGTTCATTCTCTATTACGGCAAGACCCCGACATCATCATGATCGGCGAGATTCGCGACTTGGAAACAGCCGAAATGGCGATCCAAGCGGCACTAACTGGCCATTTGGTGTTATCCACATTGCACACCAACGATGCGCCATCAGCGATCACCCGCTTGCAAGAGCTCGGTGTGCCAGCCTACCTAATCAATGCCACCGTGCTAGGGGTAATGGCGCAACGCTTAATCAGAACGCTTTGCCATCACTGCAAAGAGCCGGACGTTATTGAGCCAGAAGTCTGGACAGAGTTTATTCAAGGTGCTGAGATCGAGGCAAGCAAGCCTTGCAAACCGGTTGGCTGCATAGAATGTCGCCAAACTGGTTTCCTAGGGCGCATAGGTTTGTACGAAATGCTCGAAATAACCAACGCCATCAAGCCACTAATTAGATCCGATGGTGACTTACAAAAGCTGCGCAAACAGGCTAATAAAGACGGCTTGCAAACACTTCGCCACAGTGGTGCTAAGAAAGTCTCGCAAGGCTTGACCACGATGGAAGAAGTACTGCGTGTAACCCCGTTTGTGATGTAAACCATGCGCAACCTTATGCGACCATCACAACGTCGATCTCGACACCCACTGGCGCCAACCAGCAAGCCTGGCGAGCGACCGAAAGCAATTATAAGAAGTATCTTTAAATGGAGCTTTCGACTGACACTGTTGGTCTGTTTCGTTTCCGCCTTACCGATGGTGCTTTTACGCTATATTGATCCGCCTAGTAGCAGCTTTATCGAATTAAATAAACGCAACAACAATACCAATATCAAGCACAAGTGGGTGCCAATCGAACAGATTTCGGCGTACTTCCCAAATGCGGTAATCGCTTCAGAAGACCAGCAGTTCCCAAACCATTATGGCTTTGATATAAAACAAATAAAATTAGTCTTAGAAGAACGTAAAAATGGAGAATCGCGAGGCGCCAGTACGATCTCTCAGCAAACCGTAAAAAACCTATTCTTATGGCCAGATCGTAGTTTTTTACGTAAAGGCTTAGAGGCTTGGTTGGTTATTTGGATGGAGTTAATCGTTCCCAAAAAACGAATTTTAGAACTCTATGTGAATTTTGCTCAATTCGGCAAATCAGTGTTTGGCGTTGGTGCCGCGAGTCAATATTATTTTGGCATCGACGCAAAGCACCTAACACCAGAGCAATCAGCCTTGATCGCCGCAAGCCTTCCCACTCCCTCGAGATCAAACCCAGGTAAGCCGAGCGAGTATTTACAAGAGCGAGCCGACTACATTTTAGACCAGATGCCGCGGGTTGGTGGTCGACGAATGGTACGCGAGCTGTAGCTTGAGCTTTTGACAGCGTCATCAATTCAATGAGATAGCCTTGAGGGGTATCTCAAAGCAGCTTATTAGCGCTAACAGCTACTCGAATTGACGCCGAATAAATGAGACACTAGGACATGAATAGACAATTCCCAAATAGCCGCTTACGGCGACCTCGCGCAAGTAATTTCTCTCGCCGATTAGTGCGTGAAAATAGTTTAAGTTCAAGTGACCTAATCTTGCCGGTCTTTGTAATCGAAGGCGACAATAAGACTGAGACTATCGACTCTATGCCAGGTGTTGAGCGTATGAGTATTGATTTACTAGTCGATAAAGCAAAACGATTAGATGGGCTGGGTGTTTCCGCCATGGCTTTGTTTCCGGTGGTCGGTGAAGACAATAAATCATTGCTTGCCGAAGAAGCATTTAACCCCGACGGACTCGCTCAACGAGCCATACGGGCAATTAAATCAGCGGTTCCAAATATCGGTATTATTTCAGACGTTGCGCTCGACCCATTCACCGTACACGGACAAGATGGCCTGTTAAACGGCGATGGCTATGTAATCAACGATGAAACTATTGAAGTTCTAGTGAAACAAGCCGTATCGCATGCTCAAGCGGGCGCCGACATCGTTGCCCCATCTGACATGATGGATGGCCGTATTGGCAAAATACGCATGGCACTAGAAGACAACAACCTTCTCAACACACAAATTTTAGCTTACTCGGCTAAATACGCCTCGGCATTTTATGGCCCATTTCGTGATGCCGTCGGTTCGGCCGGCAATTTAGCCGGTGGCAACAAATATACCTACCAGATGGACCCTGCGAATTCAGACGAAGCCCTACATGAAGTGCGTATGGACATCGATGAAGGCGCAGATTACGTGATGATTAAGCCTGGCATGCCATATTTAGACGTGGTCCGACGAATTAAAGACGAATTCAAAATGCCCACCTTCGTTTACCAAGTAAGTGGCGAGTTCGCGATGTTGAAAGCGGCTTCGCAAAACGGTTGGCTAGATGAGAAAGCGGTTGTACTCGAGTCACTAATGAGTTTTAAGCGCGCCGGTGCAAATGCAATTTTGACCTATTACGCTGAAGATGCGGCCAAATGGTTGGCCGAGGAATAAAAAGATGAGTCTACGATTTTTACATAGCATGGTTCGCGTTGGCGACTTAGACAGTGCGCTCGACTTTTTCTGTGACAAGCTTGGCTTGGTGCAAACTAAGCGCTATGACAGCGATAAAGGTCGCTTTTCGCTAATTTACTTAGCCGCACCCCACGACCTAAGCCGTGCTAAAGAGCAACGTTCGCCTGAATTGGAATTAACCTACAATTGGGACCAGCAGGAGTATTCCGGCGGTCGTAATTTTGGCCATTTAGCCTACGAAGTTGATGATATATATCAAGCATGTCAGCGGCTTATGGATAAAGGCGTTAGCATAAATCGACCACCTGCTGACGGTCACATGGCGTTTGTCATTTCGCCCGACGGTATTTCAATCGAACTTTTGCAGAAGGGTGACAGTCTAGCGCCAAAGGAGCCGTGGATATCGATGCCTAAAACAGGCAGCTGGTAATCCCGACGATTATTAGACAATGATCAAAAAGATGTCATCACCGGCTTGTTATCATAAAGTGACTTATAAAAAGGCATTGAGGCTTACGCATAAACTTGCTGAAGTCGAAAAGCACGAATTAACGGGGATTGTATAAAGAATGAAAACTAAAAAGGACATTGTAGAAAATTGGCTACCGCGCTATACCGGTATGGAATTAGACGGCTTCGGCAAATACATATTACTCACCAATTTTTCTAATTATCTAAATATCTTTGCTAAAAAGGGCGGCGTTGACGTGGTTGGCCTCGATCGATCTATGCCATGCGCAACGGCAAATGGTATCACCATGATCAACTTCGGTATGGGCTCACCTAACACCGCGACCATTTGCGATTTACTCAGCGCAATTCACCCGGAAGCGGTTTTATTTTTAGGTAAGTGCGGTGGCTTAAAGAAAAAGAACTCGGTCGGCGACTTGATTTTACCAATCGCGGCAATTCGAGGCGAGGGTACAAGTAACGATTATATGCCTCCTGAAGTGCCCGCACTACCGGCGTTCGAACTGCAAAAAGCGATTAGCACCACCATTCGCGACTACGGCGAAGACTACTGGACAGGGACGGTTTACACCACTAATCGCCGAGTTTGGGAACACAATGATAGGTTTAAACGTTATCTTAAGCGCACCAGAGCAATGGCCATCGATATGGAAACAGCAACGCTGTTTTCGGCTGCTTTTAAAAATAAGTTTTCAGCCGGCGCGCTACTTTTAGTGAGTGATGTGCCGATGACACCCGATGGTGTTAAAACTGATGCCAGTGACGCAGTGGCTACGGTTAATCATGCGAACATGCATGTTGATCTTGGCATCGCCAGTTTGAAGCAGCTGATCAACAAGTCGCTGACGGTTAAGCACTTGCAGTTCTAGGGTATAATAATGTCACGAAATATAGAAATTAAGGCACGAGCTAGTAACTTCACCGAGCAGCTTAAGCTTGCTGAGCAAATAAGTGACCAAGCGCTAGTGACCTTGGTACAAGAGGACACCTTTTTTAATGTTGCCGACGGTCGACTAAAGCTTAGAGAATTTCCTGATGCTAAAGCCAACCTGATTTTTTATCATCGCGTCAATACAAGTGGGCCAAAGCTATCGGACTATCACATCACCGAAATCGATGACGCTGGCGGCTTAAAAAGCGTATTGCTAAAAGCCTATGGTGTCCGCCATGTGGTGAAAAAAGTCCGCTCACTTTATATGTTTGGACGAACTCGGCTGCATTTTGATGCCGTCGAGGGCCTAGGTGACTTCATTGAATTGGAAGTGGTACTCGATGAGCATGACTCAATAGAAAGCGGTGAAGCCGAGGCCGAGAGATTAATGCTGCATCTGAATATTCAAGTAAGTGAATTAATTGACGTCGCTTACGTAGACTTATTGGAACAACAAACCGCATAAGCTCATGCGGCAGATTAAGCATGGGTCATGTTGCTGCTGCCATCGCCAGACAGCGTTAACCTTTCATCATCTGATACCACGAAAAATGCATCGCCGAGCACATTTTAAAAGGCACTTTAGCAAACAACATTTAAACCAAGGTATTATGCTCTGTCGTACATGTCATAATGGTATTCACAAACGGTTTGACGAAATGCAGCTAGCCAAAGCGCTGAATACTGAAGCCGCCATTAAACAAAGCCCTGAGCTCGAAAAGTTTTTCGATTGGGTTGCCAAACAAAAGATACAAGCTTAAAAATGATCAAACGTATTTACCAATGGGTAAGTGATATTCCCGGCATAGAGGGCTATGAAGTTGTTGCTACTAGCGTCATCGAAATGATCGCTATTGGGCTGATCGCTATCGTTTCTTTTTTCATCGTTAAATATGTGCTAATACGCGCAATAAACTCGCTCATCTCTAAAAGCAAATCGGACCTCGATGACATATTAATCAAACACAAAGTTTTTAGCCGAATTGCGCATTTAGTACCGACCTATTTAATTTATACGTTGACCTCCGAAGCGCTGGCTAGTTATCCGTGGCTAAGCAATATCATTAACAGCACCGCGGCAATAGCGATGGTGCTCATAGTTGCCTTGATTATTGATGCTCTAATCAACTCGCTACTTGAAATCTATCACTCGTTTTCAATTTCTCGACGAGTACCGATTAAGAGTTTCGCGCAAGTTGCCAAATTGATCACATATTTCATCGCACTGATTGTCATCGCTAGCCTCGTTATTGGCGAATCACCATTGAACTTATTTGCCGGTTTAGGCGCCATGACGGCGGTATTAATGTTGGTATTTAAAGATCCAATACTGGGTTTTGTTGCTGGCTTACAGCTTAGTTCAAACCGTATGGTAGCGATTGGCGATTGGGTCGATATCCCTCAACATGATGCCAGCGGTGACGTAATGGAAATAGCGTTAACCACGGTCAAAGTACGCAACTTCGATAACACCATAACCACTGTCCCGACACAGAGCCTAATCAATGATTCGTTTAAGAATTGGCGCGGCATGCAAGAATCACTTGGGCGTCGTATTAAGCGGTCTATTATTATTGACGTTAATTCTATTCAATTCTGCGACGAAGCGGCTCTGGCGCGCTACAGCAGAATTGATTACATCAAACAGTATCTACAAGCTAAGAGCCGTGAAGTGGAGGTCTACAATCAGAAAACAGGTACAAATACTGAATCACCAGTTAATGGTCGGCGCTTAACCAATATAGGTACTTTCAGAGCCTACGTTGTGGCTTACCTGAAGCATCACCCAAGTATTAATCAAAATTTAACAATTATGGCTCGACAGTTAGCACCCACCGAAAGTGGCTTGCCGATCGAAGTTTATGCCTTTAGTTCAGATAAGAACTGGGTTAATTATGAAGGTATTCAAGCCGATATTTTTGATCACCTGTTCGCTGTAATAAGTGATTTTGATCTGCGAGTGTTTCAAAAGCCAAGCGGCGTCGACTTGAAAAATTTTCTAATCCCTAGTAATAACCTCAGCACTTGATAAGACCACTTACTAATCGTTAGAGCCAATCAAATCGACTGACTTAGGTTCCACAGTTTTGTTCGACCCAATCACTTAAACCTGAATGATTGGGTATTACAACCTTGCCGTAGCCGATCTCAATTAAACCTAGGCGGCTAAGTTCTTTCAACGCTTTGCCGAGTGACACTCGGGTGACCCCAAGAGTATAGGCAAGGTCGGCTTGACGTGTCTGTAGGGTATTCGAGCCGCCAAGGGTATATGACATTGATAACAGTACCTTGGCGGTACGCTCAAGGATCGGCAGTCGACGAATAGCATCAAGCATTTCTAACAAAATATGCGTGCGGGTTAGCGTAGTATTTAGCAACGCTCTTGAAATACTTGGCTCACGCTGGTACAAAATATCGAACCTTGTTTGTGACAATTGATAAATATGAGACTCGCCAGTCGAGGATATATCATGCGTCCTTGGTAATTCGGTAAATAAAGTGAACTCGCCAAAACATTCTCCCGGTCCTAGCGCGGCAACCATTACGAAAGTACCATCGATTCCGTTAACGCCGACCTGCGCAGCACCTTTATGCACAATCGATAGACCCGGTTTCAAACTTCCGCGAGTATGAATTAGTTGACCATCAGAATATTTCATCAATACCGATGCGGCAATTATTTGCTCGGCTACCGCAGGTGACAGTAACTCAAGAAAATTTGGGGTGCTTATTTTTAGAAGATTTAACAAAACACCTAGAATGTAAAATATTTATCATTTCAACTCAAGCATCGCTGCTAAAATTTATTTATTACTAGAAACTAATGAGTGCTCGCAAATGAAACCTGAAATTGTTGCCATCTTACTAATCTACTTGGGCTTTATTGTTTTAGAAATAATCTTTACTCGATTTTTTACCAAACCTGGGCAAACTAGGAGTGATGCGGTGGTTGAAGTACTCGGAACACTAATGCTCACCTTAGTAACCCAGCCATTAGTTATTTTAGGAGGCTTTACGCTAGCCGCACTGCTCGCGCCAGAAGCTCAAGACATGCTCAAAAGCTGGCATTTTTTAAGCGTGTTTGCCTTATTCCTAATATTCGATGATCTTTCTCAATACTGGTGGCATAGAATTTCGCACATGGTGCCTTGGCTGTATAAACTACACCGTCCTCATCATAATGCTAACTATTTATCGATTCGAGTAGTCTATCGCAACAATATCTTCTACTACTTTTTAATGCCCGGCCTGTGGTTTTCAGGCGCACTAATTTATTTAGGCGGCGCTTGGGTTTATGCAAGCTACATCGTCATAAAAATGACAGTCATCTTTAGTGCACACAGTGACGTTCGTTGGGATGCCCCGCTATACAAAATTAAATGGCTATCGCCAATTATGTGGATTGTGGAACGCACTATTTCAACACCGTCGACGCATAGTGCACATCACGGCAAACACGCTAGTGACGGTGTCACTAATTACAAAGGTAACTTTGGCAACTTACTGTTTTTCTGGGATGTGCTATTCGGCACAGCGAAAATAACCCGCCGCTATCCAGATGCAATAGGTGTTGAGAACCTACCAGACACAACCACCGCTGAGCAACTGATTTGGCCATTGGTTAATGTCACACCAATGCCAGTGGCAACGGCCGATATAAGCACTAAAGGCTAGCGGGAAATAAAATAGAAAACTAAACCAGTGTGATTTCTAAATTCGCGGGTCTGCCTTATTTGAGTACAAAGACTGACCCGCTGTTAGATATCAAATAAAACTAAGCAAACGCTTAGTCTTCTGTATCTCGTCGGTAGTACTGACCAAAACGATTGTTTATAAAGTCGTCGAATAAAACATCTTCTTGTTTAACAAACCCCTGTTGTGGCAGCTTGCCTTCGGCCATTAAATCTAACACTGTGCAAATGCCCGATGCCGTGGTCACTTGAATAGCACTCCACAGCTTGCCATTAATGGTTTCGTTATAGACCTTGTTAGCGTAAGTCTCTTGCACTAGCTGACCGTTCTTCATGCCGCTGACACTAATGAACACCAACACTACGTCTTGATAGGTTAGCGGCAATGATTTTTCAAAGATTTCCTTTAGCAATGGACGGTTATCCATCAAGCGTAGGTCTTGCAGCAGCATCTTCATAATATCTCGATGCCCTGGGTAACGAACTGTTCGGTAGTTTAGGTTTCTAACTTTGCCTTCAAGCGTGTCGCAAAGAGTGCCCAAACCACCAGAGGTATTAAAGGCTTCATACGACACACCGTCTAAAGAAAAGCTTTCGAGCTCTTCTAATGGCTGTACCTGCATTAGCTTACCTTCAACAATCGCCTCACATGGATTGCAGTACTCATTAATCAAACCATCGGTTGACCACGTTAAATTGTACTTCAAGCCGTTAGAAGGATACTTAGGTAAGGCGCCGACACGCATATGAACATCGTGTAGTTGGTCGAATTTTTTAGCTAGCTCATACGCGGCGATGGTAATAAAGCCTGGTGCCAAACCACATTGAGGCATCAAAGCGCCTTTTGAATCTTTAGCCAACTGCTTAACTAAATTAGTACATGCGACATCTTCGGTGAGGTCAAAATAATGTACCCCAGCCGCAGCCGATGCTTGGGCAACATACTTAGTTATATTAAATGGGCAGGCACTTAATGACGCAAATTTTCCTTCTAAAGCTTTATCAAGAGCAACTTTGTCAGTCACGTCTAGAGCTAACGTAGTGAGGTTTTTATGCTCACCTAGGCGAGCCAGATTATCCTCACTCATGTCAGCGACAGTTACGTGATAATCCCCGCATGAGGTGAGTAACTCGGTTATTATTGCGCCAATCTTACCCGAACCCAATAGTAGTACATTCTTCATAATTGCTCCTTTGATGATCTGCTGATCAAATACTTACTTAGATAGCCAATTCGCCTCTATTTCATATGGCACAAGCTTATTGGGCTTATGAGACGTTTTGTAGTGCTAAATACATCATTTCGTATAACAATAAAGCGTATTTCGACAACTTTATAGACAATATGACGTAATATAGCCCATACCTTAAAAACTCATTAAACTGCTCACTGACTCTCACAACATGCCAAACGCCACACACCAAGCAAAAATCACTTTCGCACTACTAGTTTGCGGTACGGTGTTAGGTCTCGCGGGGATCGACTTAGTCCTTCCGGCTATTCCCAGCCTACCCAGCGCGATAAGTGGCAGCCTTGAAAGCGCACAATTAGTACTCGCGAGTTTTGCCGCTGGCACGGCGATTGGCTTACTTGTTTTTGGCGAACTTGGAGCCCGCTTCGACCAACGCTGGTTATTGATTGGAAGCTTACTGTTATATGCCTCAATGTCGTATCTAGCGGGACAGGCCGAGTCGATAAATGAGCTTGTGGCGATACGTTGGTTTCAAGGGCTGACATCAGCTGCAGCCGCCGTTTTCGCGCCAGGTATGATTCGTTCGATGTTCGACCAACGTGGTGCGATCAAAGCCATCGGTTTAATGGGTAGCATAGAATCACTGACTCCAGCTTTGGCACCGGTAGCCGGCGCTTGGTTGCTGACCTTTACTGACTGGAGAGCATCATTCTATATTACCGCGGCCTTAGCAATGCTTCTTACCATCGCAATCACTTTTTTTGGCGGCACGCTATTGAGCAGTCGATCACAGCTCAAAAAACAGCAGAAACATAAAGCTAGCTACTTTTCTTTATTTGCCAATCGCGAATTTATGCGCCAAGGATTAAGCCACGCTTGCACACTCGGCGGTCTATTGATATTCGTATTTGGTGCGCCAACCGTGATTATCACTAGCATGGACGGTGACTTATCAAACTTCGTGATCATGCAATTAATAGGCATCAGCCTGTTTATTATCAGCGCTAATCTAAGCGCTCGATTGGTAACCCGTTTCGGTAGTGCTGCAATGATCAACATCGGTTCATCTTTAACTGCTTTTGGCTGCTTAGCTATCTATTTGTTTTCACTCTTCGGCGACGGCGATCCGAGGTGGTTATGGCTTCTCTTTGCGCCGGTAAATTTAGGTCTGGGCTTACGCGGGCCTCCGGGGTTTTATCAAGCCGTGGTGGCCGCTGGCGAGAATGATTCACGCGGAGCGGCGCTTTTGATTCTATTTATTCTCGGCATTGCGGCGGCCGGCACTGCGCTCGTGGCACCGTTTATATCTCAAGGTCTGATGCCATTGAGCGCAGCGGCTGCGACGGTTACAGTAGGGTCAGTCGTTATTCTCGCCACGCTACGATCACCGGGCCTCTCAGGCCCAGTTAAAAACGGAATTCGAAGATGATAATCGATGGTAAAGATAAAGAGTTAATCGCCTTACTCAGCACTAATTCGCGTGAAAGCACCGCCAACTTAGCGCGCATGCTCGGCATGTCTCGCACAACCGTAACCAGTCGAATCGAGCGCTTAGAAAAACGCGGCGTGATCACTGGTTACACGGTTCAATTCAGTCAAGACTACGAGCGCGGACGTATTCAAGCGCAAGTAATGATTAGCTCCAACCCTAAGTCATCGGCCTATATCGTACGAACCTTAAAAAAAATACCGGCAATTCGAGCACTGCATGCGGTTAACGGCGCTTATGAAATGTTGGCCCTTATCAGTGCTGAGTCAACTCAACATCTAGACCAAGTACTTGATCTAGTCGGTAATATTGAAGGCATTAGTAAAACTACCTCGTCGATTATTCTATCTACCAAGTTTTCTCGGTGAATTCTTAAGAACAGAATTTTATTAATAAGCGCACTAATACTGCAAAAATATCAGAATGCATAAGGTAAGATAATTTAATGAACTTTATTCAAAAACTCGAACAGTGTTGGTCCTCTAGTAATTCACTTTTGTGCGTTGGCTTAGACCCTAATTGGCAGAAGATACCCGAACATTTAAAGACCTTACCCGAGCCAATTTTCGAATTTTGCAAAGCTATCGTTGATGCGACACACGACCTAGTGTGTGCTTATAAACCTCAAATAGCCTACTTTGCAGCTTTACAAGCCGAGGACCAGCTTGAGAAAACACTGAACTATATTCGTCAGACATACCCGCACATTCCAATTATTTTGGACTCAAAGCGTGGTGATATTGGCAGTACTGCAGAGATGTATGCGGCAGAAGCGTTTGACCGATACAAAGCTGACGCCGTCACGGTCAATCCTTACATGGGCCAAGATTCGGCTAAACCTTTTTTAGATCGTGCTGACCGAGGCACAATTTTACTCTGTCGTACCTCTAACCCAGGTGCAGCTGATATTCAAGATTTGCGGGTAGATGGCCAGCCTTTATACGAAAAAGTCGCTAGCATGATAAGCCAACAATGGAATTATAATAAAAATTGCTGCATCGTTGTTGGCGCTACTTGGCCTGAGCAAATGGCTCGCCTAAGAGAAATCACCGGTGACATGCCATTCTTAGTTCCAGGCGTTGGCGCTCAAGGCGGCGATGTTGAATCCTTGGTAAAAGCCGGTCAAACAGCTAACGGCCGGGGCCTAATGATTAATAGCTCTCGCGCAATTATCTACGCGGCCAGCGATCAAAATTTTGCCATCACTACGCGTAGAGTAGCGATTGAAACGCGCGATTTGATAAACCGATTCAGAAATAGTTAAGCCATGAAGAGCCTCTCGGAGTCGGTGATCGCGACATTGGCTGGAGAGGCCGCCTATGCGCGTGGGCTTAAGTACTACAATGAAGGGCGAGTAGCAAGGCTGACTATAGTCGACACACAGATCAGCGCTAGCGTCGATGGCCAACAGCCATACCAGGTAAGATTAAACCACACCGCTAAAATGTTTGATGGCAGCTGCGACTGCCCTGCGTCAGACAATTTTGATTTCTGTAAACATTGTGTAGCGGTAAGTTTAGCGTATTACTACCAAACTCAAACTAATCTAGAAATGGCCGACGCCGGCGCAGCTGATACGCTACGGCTCTATCTGAATACCTTCACTAAACCGCAATTGATTGAAGAGCTCAATCAACTAATCGAGAGTGATCAAAGCGTTTACGATCATTGGTTACTGCGCGCGGAAATAGCCAGCGGTAATCTAAGCAGTAAAGATTTACGCAAACGTATAACCCAGTCGATACCTTATAAGCCTTCCGGTCTGTGGCGACCACAGGAGGTCGCTCACTATTTTTCTGAAGTTAAACTAGCGCTAAAAGTGTTAGAGCAAGCGGTACTCGCGCTGGATGCTCATAAAGCCATCAAACTGGTTATCTATGCGATTGAGCGCGTCGAAAAGGCGCTAGAGACGATTGAAGATCGGGCCGCGTATCAGGGTGATCTACAAACGCAACTTAAAGATTGGTTTCATCAAACACTTAGTTCTACGGAATGGCAAAACGATGAGCGCGTGACCTTATTGAGCAAACTAATATTAGATGAAAAATTTAGCTACCAAACTCTCAACTTACCAAACGGTGTTTTAGCGTTAATCAGTAATAAGGAAAGCGAAGATCTGATGGAAGCGATTAGTAAAGCATGGAATAAGATGCCACCACCGAGCAAAACTCGCTCTGGCCAGCACGGCCTTTATGCCAGACTTGAGAGCATGCTACTGGAAGACGCACAACTGCTGAACAACAAGACTCGTGAGCTGGACGTTTTAGCCAAGGGTGCGGTAGACACAGACCGATGCCTAAAATTAGTCGGTAAATGCATCGACTACCAACGCTTAGATGAAGCATCTAAGTGGTTAGACTATGCCAGCGTAGTACAAACGCTGCGCAGTCATGATGTAGCCGCCATTGAGTCATACCAAATTGATCTATGGCTGGCTCAAGGCGAGTTCGATAAAGCGCTAGCAGCTCAGTGGGCTCGCTTTGAAGAAAGTGAAGATCCAAGCGATTTAAAAGAGTCGTACCAAACGGCGGAAAAAATACACCAAGAACGAGCCTACTTACAGCAGGGCATAGTTCACCTTAATTCGAAAATTGAAGCACGACAAGATACTCCCCGTAATCGCCAACGGGTTGAGAATTTGATCGCAATCTACTTGAGCCATAATATTGTAGATGACGCTATCGCCTTGGCGAGCCAGCACAAGATTCACCCCGGCACGCTTATGGCGATCGTCAATGCCGCGCCAAGACACTCGCAAAAAACCTGTGCCTTAGCTGAGCGGGCAGTTAACAATTTAGTTAATTTGAATAGCAATGAAACCATTGATCGAGCCAATTGGTTTTTACAGAAGCTTTACGCAAATGCCAAAGCCGATGATAAAACACTAATTCAGACTGTTATTCAAAGAATCTATACTAAACCCGACAACAAGCGTAAGAGCCGTTTTGTTAAACAACTTAAAGCAAATTTCGAGTTCCTCTAGCGCCCTTGCTTGAATGGTAACCTCGCAGGTAATTGATTACAGCTTATTATGTAGCTAGGCTCGGCTTGATGGATTTTTTAACCTTAATCGACAATGGTGTCACGATGTCAGAACGAGTAATCACCGCGGCGTTATTGTTAGTCGCTCTAATCCACTTACTACCGCTGGGCGGGGCCTTTAGCGCACCTAAATTATCGTCACTCTATGGGGTTGTAATTGACGACCCAAATTTAGAAATTCTGATGCGCCATCGAGCGGTAGTATTTGGCCTACTGGTACTTCTATTCGCTTACGCTGCATTTAATCCGGCAACTCAGCCATTGGCATTCTTCATTGGTTTAGTAAGCGTACTATCGTTTTTTTACTTGTCTTGTAGTGTCGGCGGATTTAATCATGCAATAAAGCAGGTAATTATTGCCTATGTAATCGCCCTCGTTGCCTTACTGATTGCGATTACCCTTTATATCAAAATTGTAACAGCAGAATAGAGGGCGTTACCCGTTTAAGAATAACGCCCGCTAAATACCTAAGAACTATTGAGGCTTACTGGTTCACCTCTTTTTGCTCTTTCTCAATTTGAGCTTCAATGTCTCCGAGTAATGCTCTTTAACCAAGTAGTTGCCAGTGGCTTAGCGAACGCACTTGATGAAAATGGTAAAACCGTAGAACAGCACACCTCTATCTATTTTTTAACTAAATCCGAAGACGGTTGGGCGGGATCGGTAAATCTACCTCACTCGCCTAGCACGGTGCCGTGTCTAGTCGCCGCCAGCAGTAACTAGAATAGTTTGCAGATGCCTATGACGATTAGAACTTCTCGCTCAGATAATATGCCTCTAGTAATTCATGTTTTTTAGTGATTCTGCGTATCTAATCTTAAATAGGTGTCGGCAATCTATACTTGGCCCGACTGATCAGTTGGGCTGTCTAAATGCGGAGTACAATTGAGCCTGATAAGCGGCCAGGGCGAAGCCTCATCAATCTCAGTGACTGATGTATTCCCCCAACGAGTAGGAACCTCAAAACCAGCAACTAGGTGTGTATGATTGGCTACGATTGAGCGACAAACGAAACCATGAGTTACGATCACAACATCGCCTTTGGCCTGCGCAACAACACTGGCAACATGATCCCATGCTAGTACGATTCGAGCATCGAAACCAAGCCAGCCCTCACCATTGACCGGCTGATAATCTATCGCAAATGGGTCAAAATCAAGCTGCGCATATGCGCGGCCGCGAACATCGCCGAAATTACGTTCTCGTAGCAGCTCAGTATAGTCAGGCTGTAATCCCGTTCGCTCAACAATATAACTTGCGGTTTGTATAGTACGTAAATAATCGCTGCACAGAATATCGCTAATATTAGCTTGCGCTAAGCGCTCAGCCAGCAGAGCTGCCTGAGTATGGCCGTTTTCCGAGAGCGGTGAGTCTGGATGCTGAAACGTATGGCTAGCATTGTCGACAGTTTCGCCGTGGCGAACTAAAAAAATTGTCATATCATTGGGGTAAATTTGGTTTACGGATCATCTGCCAGTTTAACCCAGACAAACCGAGTCGCTACACAAACGATTTAGTTAAGTATTCGCATCGTCGAATGGCCATCACCTAAGAATAGAGATCATGACCCTAGCTTGTTCAGTTGCAACCATTGCAAACCCTGATGACCTTGCGTATTTTAGTAATGCAAAATGCCAAGCAGGCTGTTGTACGGTGCTGAGCGTTAACCTTCTTATCGTCGTTGGTCGCAGCTGTCATCATCAACGCGTTGGATTGCTAGAGAATAATAAAAGCCAAAATAATTGAATCCAGATTGGCGTTAGACGCATCTGAATATTCAACCAATAAACGAAATTCATAATCGCTAGATCAACAAGGACTTTACCATGTTAAGCATAAACAATATTTCCAAGACCTATGACAATGGCGTAAAAGCGCTCACTGCAGTCAATTTGAAGATTGAGAAAGGCTTGTACGGCCTTTTAGGCCCCAATGGTGCAGGGAAGTCTAGCCTTATGCGTACCATCGCTACGCTTCAACAACCCGACCAAGGAAGCATTCAGTTCGGTGATATCGATGTACTCAATCAGCCCAACGAGTTGCGTCAACGTTTGGGCTACTTACCGCAAGACTTTGGGGTATACCCGCGCGTTAGCGCTTTTGATCTACTCGATCACCTTGCCATTCTAAAAGGTTTGTCGAATAAGAAACAACGCGCAGAAACGGTTAACGCCTTACTCGCGCATACCAACTTACACCAACATCGCAAAAAAGCCGTCAGTGGGTTCTCCGGCGGCATGCGCCAGCGCTTTGGTATTGCTCAGGCGCTGTTAGGAGATCCAGACCTAATCATTGTTGACGAGCCAACCGCCGGTCTTGACCCTGAAGAGCGTAATCGGTTTCACAATTTATTGGTCAGCTTAGGTGACGAAAAAGTCATCATCCTGTCGACCCATATTGTTGATGACGTGTCTGAGCTTTGTTTAAACATGGCGGTGCTTGGCAATGGCGAGATCTTATTAGAAGGCAACCCGCTGAAAGTTACTGACAGCCTCAATGGGCGAATTTGGCGAAAACTCACATCACGAGACGAGGCGCTCGAATTAGAAGCGGCGCTACCGGTAATTTCCAAGCGGCTGTTAGCGGGTCAAACCGTGCTTCATGTTCTTGCAGATGATGCCCCCGAAGGTTTTGAGCAAGCGAATGCGAGCTTGGAAGATGTCTACTTCTCAACCTTGCACTCAGCTCGTGCCAATCAAAGCGCCGCTTAAGGAGGGCTCATTATGTTAAGCAATATGCTCAAATTTGAGTGGCGCTATTTTACTCGCCAACCATCATTTATTGTCACCTGCTTGGTGTTCATTCTTTTGCCATTTCTGGCCATGACGGTTGAAAACGTACAAATCGGTGGTGGTGGCAACGTTACCAAAAATAGCCCATACGCTATTTCTGAAATACTGCTGATATTGAGTATTTTTTCAATGTTTGTAGTAGTGAATTTTATTGGCAATACAGCCACACGAAATCATACTCAGAAAATGGCCGAGATTATTGGCACCAAACCGATTCAACCTTTTGGCTACAACCTTGGCCGCTTTCTAGGTTCCTATTTAGTGTGCTTAACGGTGTTTCTGATGGTGCCTGTTGGCGCCTTGATTGGTTCATTAATGCCTTGGGTCGACGCAGAACGTATCGGCCCCAACCAACTGTCATACTATGCTGTTCCCTTCATAATATTCTCGACAACGACTATTTTTACATTGTCGGCGATTTTCTATGCGGTTGCTCGCAAAACCAATAGCCTGATGATTATGTATGTTATTGCGGTAGCGATTTATATTGCTTACAGCGTTTCAGGGACTATTTTCGACCAACCAGACCAGCGCTTCTATCGTGCCCTTTTTGACCCATTTGGTTTGAATACGTTTCGAGAAGCATCGCGTTATTGGACTCCATTTGAACGTAACAACACGGTAGCCAGCTTAAGCAGCACAATCGTCGCCAACAGAGCCTTATGGCTCGGCCTTGGACTCGCCGCGCTCGCCACTATGGGCGGTTTGTTTAAGCCTTTGCGCCTCTATGCATCTAAGGCAAGCAAGACTGAAGTAAAACAAAAAGCACTTGAACTGCCCCCGGTCAATCAAGACATCTCCTATCGAGCAGTGTCTACATCGGCTCGCTCGCAGTTCTTTTCAAGCTTAAAATTTGAAATCAAACAAACAATTTTCAGCGCACCGTTCTTGATACTACTGATCATTTCAGTGGCTCAACTACTCGCTATTGTTTTAACTGAAGAAGGCGGCTATGGCCAACCAATGTGGCCGATTACTCAAACAATGGTAGAGAGCATTGCCGGTGGTTTTGGTTTACTCATGCTCATCATCATGGGTTACTTCACCGCCGAAGTTGTATGGCGAGAGCGAACCGCGGGTATTGGTGATATCACTGATTCAACACCCACTCATAATGCCGTGATGTGGGCCTCTAAGTTGATATCTGTGTGTTTAGTCTTAGTGATACTGATGCTTAGCGGAATAATCATCGCGGTAGCACTACAGGCCAGCAAAGGTTATAGCGACTTTGAGTTCGGGCAATATTTCATACGACTAATGTACTTTGGAGCCTACCCGTTGGCATTAACAGCGGTTTTAGCATTCTTTATTCAAACCATCAGCCCGAACAAGTATATCGGCATGATGGCGTTTGCTGGTTTCATTATCTTGCAAATAGTACTGTTCAGTTTGGGCGTTGAACACACGATGTATAGCTTCGGAGAATCACCCGCTTTAATTTACTCTGACATGAACGGTTACGGCGACTACCTAACATCGCATCATTGGTACATGCTCTACTGGACAGCCCTGGCGATAATATTAGGTTTACTCAGCTTTGGCCTTTGGCGTCGCGGACCAAGCTCGAGCTTAGTTAACCGCATGAGCTTATTAACATACCAACTTGGCAAAAAAGGCTTGATCACGGGCGTCATCGCCGCGCTGGTGTTTATCGGCTCGGGCGCCAACATTTATTACAACACCCGGGTGTTAAATCCGTTTTTAAGTACCGACGATTTACGCGATCTACAAGCCGACTATGAAAAAACCTATTCAGCATACCAATACGACAACAACCCAATTATTACCAGCGTAGAGATCAAGGCGGATATCTTCCCCAAACAAAGACGAATAGAAGCGGCCGCCAAAATTACGGTTGAAAATCGCGGTAAATCGCCGATCAGCCGATTTCTAATCGCTTGGCCACGATTCGCGAAGACCAGTGATGTGCAATTTGATGGTGGCTCAATCGTTGAGCGCGATGACACCTTAAACAGTGCTTGGTTTGAATTCTCTAAGCCCTTAGAAGTAGGTGAAATTCGACAAGGTCTACTCACCACCGTAATTGACCACGATGGATTCAAAGATAAAGATGAAGATTTTACCATTCTCGAGAACGGAACCTTTATCAACAACACAGAATTACTTCCTTATTTTGGCTACAACCGAAGCTATCAGTTGGTGGATAGCCACCAACGTCGTAAGCGAGACCTGGGCGCCCCCAAACGCGCGCACAAGCTTGAAGACCAATCTCGTTATAGCGAACACGCATTTGACCGATCAATGACATTCATTGACTTCAAGGCAACGGTGTCGACCACCAGCGATCAAATTGCTATTGCACCAGGCTACTTAACCCGCGAATGGGAAGAGGGTGGACGTAAATACTTTCGTTATGAAATGGACAGCCCAATTCTGAATTTCTTTAGCATTAATTCCGGCCGTATGGCGGTTAAGAAAGAAGACTATAAGGGTGTGAGTATTGAGGTGTACTACCACCCTCCTCATTATTGGAATGTTGATGACATGATCAAATCGACTAAAGACTCTTTAGACTATTTTCAAGGCGTTTTTGGGCCGTATCAACATCGCCAATACCGGATTATAGAATTCCCGAGATACCGTTCATTTGCACAGAGCTTTGCCAACACCATTCCGTTTGCGGAAGGCGCTTTTTTAAGTGACCAACGCTCTGACGAATACATTAATCAAGTTTATTTTGTCAACGCTCACGAGATGGCGCATCAATGGTGGGGTCACCAACTTGGCGCCGCCAATGTAGAAGGCTCAGCAGTGTTATCTGAGACCTTGGCTGAGTACAGTGCTCTTATCGTAATGGAAAAAGCCTACGGTGAAACCAATGCGCGCAAATTTTTAACCTATGAACTAGATCGCTATTTACGAGGCCGAACCGGTGAAATTTTGGATGAAAACCCATTACTGAGAACCGATAATCAGCAATATATTCACTATCAAAAAGGGGCCGTCGTGATGATGGCGCTGCGCCACAGAATGGGCGAAGACAAAGTTAACCAAGCGCTAAAGGGTATACTCGACGAGTTCAAATACAAGGACGATCCGTTTCCAACCACCTTAGACCTTGTTAGGCACTTAAAAACCAATGCTAAGGACTCAGAGAAATCCTTAATCGACGACTTGTTCAATCAAATCACGCTGTATGAAATGCGTGCTGAAGAGGTTTCTAGTGAAGCGCTAGTAAATGGTCAATTTAAAATCACTTTCAAAACATCGGCTAAGAAATTTATCGCCGACGGTAAAGGTGAAGAAACTGAACAGCC
>JAWUZB010000148.1:0-15616 GCA_034110505.1 Gammaproteobacteria bacterium | reverse complement strand
TCAAAGCAGACACTAAGCTAACCGGTATTATTGAAATCGATACACGCCCTGCCAATGTCGATTCGGTAATGCTAGAAATAAAAGCGGCCATGGAAGAGCAAGAAGAACGCCTGCAGCGCTTGAGCGAGGACTCGTCTTAGGTGTGTTGTGGCTTCGACAGCGACTACGTTAGTGTGGACTGATTTTTGACGTCGTATCTTAAGTATAGGAATCAATTCAAACGGATTAAGGGGCTTGCCTTTTCCTTTTAATGCTGGCCAACGAAAGCTCAATAAGAGGAAGCTGGGTTAAACTTCGAAGCGTTGAAAATCGTGATAGGCACTGATTTCTTGCAGTGATAATTTATTTGCGAATAGGGAGAATGCTAAGTAGCCCGCCAGACCGCTGGTTTTGGCTATCCATTGTGGTAAATATCGCGGCGGCTTGAGCGTGCCATCTTTGAATAGTGGTTCTAGTTCTATTGCATCCGAGATGGTCATTCGGCCGGCGAGGAAATAGCGGCATAGATCTAATTTTTGATGACTCATTGCCCAACTAAAAAACGTGTGAACTTGCATTAACCCGTGTAGGTAGACACCGTCTTTGGTAAAAGCTGTGCCGCCAGTGACCGGAGCACCCCTAAAAATGCGCATGGTCGAGTTAAAACTTTCATCCTCGGATTGACCCTTTTCTAAAAAGAATTTAAATACCTCGATAAAATCTGCGCCGTTTAATGCATTATCAATTGCCACAATACGCAGTGCTATACGTTCAAGCCGGTCAATATCGATGGCTCCGGTTACCAGCTCGGCAAACGTTGCTAGGCCTTCTTGTGCGCCAGTAGTGCGTGGTGCACCCAGACCAAAGCAGCTGGCGTTTACTTGAGCGCGGCCGTTTAGTGCGGTAAGGCTATGAATGAATATCTCATGCTGTAGCAATTGCTCTAAATCGTATTCAGTGAAGCAGGTCGCATCACGCAGACGAATACGAGTCGCCCCTGCAGCCGCTTTAGATACCAAGCCCGGGTCAGTGACTACGGTTAAAAGGCCTTTTGGAAAAACTTCCATCAGTCTCGCTTCGAGGTCAGCTTTAATGGTCTCGGCGGATAAACAATAAGCCGATTCATGTAGATGAGTCGCTTGGCTAAACTGATCGCTCGAGTCTAGAAAATGATGCGCGGCTTGCAGATTATTGAACTGGCCATCTGCCAGTAGATCGCCAGGTGCGCCGTACAATTTACGGCTGGGTTCAAGCATATCTTTAGTCCCAGCGCACTCGAGTAAATGACACAAGGTCTCATAGGAATCCGCCGTTTTGTGTAAATAGCTTGCCAGAGGGTGGTCAAACACAGACAGATCTTGCTTGGCTTTGAGCAGCGACTTTGCCGCCAATTTTAGGTCATCGCCAATGTTATATTCCACGTGCGGTAACTGCGGGTTGCCGCGTCGCCAGTCTTCTAAAAATGTTCGCTTAACCTTAGCGGGCCAACTTAGTCGTGTTAGCACTTTGATGTTCTTAGCTGCGTCAACGATTGCGCTATCAATCGGTTTAAGTAACTCTAGTTCCTTACTCTTCATTTTCTAATTATTCTTGTGGTCTCGTTATCTATATTAACCAAACTGACACTGGGGCGATAAGGTCAGCCGCCTTTTCCGTAATCATAGTCCTTGTCGTATTGCTATTACTAGCGATCAAACCTTAGTTTAAAGAACTTTAATAAGCTTATTCAGTAGCCTATTAATTGAAGCGACGAGTTGACTAAAAGGCGTTGCTAAAAAGAGTGCAAAGCAGCTTATAAGTAAGCACTAAATTGCCGCCAGGTGATTCCCTTTAATGTGGCTCTTACCCTTTTTGGATAAGTGTATACTTAAACATATCGGCAATCGTCTGATCGTGTTTGGCCTGGGGTAAGAAATTGACTTATTACATCTTCAAATTAGCAATAACGACCGTCTTAATTGTACTAATCGCCGAGCTAGCAAAGCGAAGCTCGTTCGCTGGCGCTGTAGTCGCATCGATACCACTGGTATCTGTGTTAGCAATGATTTGGCTATACATCGATACCAAAGATGTCGATAAGGTCAGTGCTCTATCGAGCAGTGTGTTTTGGCTGGTTTTGCCATCGTTAGTGCTGTTTATCGCGATGCCAATTCTACTAAGGCTAGGCCTGCCGTTTTACCCGAGCTTAAGTTTTTCCATAGGGTTAACTGTTGCGGCGTATTGGCTGATGGTGATCGGGCTAAATCAGTTCGGAATCAAACTGTAGGCAAACTACCTATAAATTGCGACGTATTAGTAAACTTGCGTAGTCCTTCATACGTAATGGTTTATTTTATCTATTAACCAAAGAACCAGACTAAAGCATCAATTATGAATTTTTCTACAGCCAGTCGAAGCTTGATGTTTGCCGGTTTAATTCCTTTTTTCGCCGGCACAATCGCAATAGTCTTAGAAGTTGATTCTTGGTGGATCATCAATGATACGGCTAATAGTTTTGCACTTTATGCCCTCGCGATCGCCAGCTTTATGTCCGGTATCCACTGGGCCGTCGCCCGATTGCAGGGCAATAGAATGGATCTATTATTTCATAGCAATTTAATGGTTCTATTGCCGTGGATTGCCTTTGTCACTTTCGGTGATGGCGCGGTCTTTTATTTTTTATTGGCCTTTGTTTTTTTTAAGCAATACCTGTTGGATCGACAACTTAAAAAGCAGGGAATTTTTGATCAGGCGTACTTATGTGATCGATTAATAATAGCGACCATCGTATGCCTATTGATGCTGCTTGTTGTCGGCATTAAAGTTTATTGAGAATATTATGCTTTAGAGCGATTTCCAAGGTTAGCTTATGATGATCTTATTGCTGTTACTAACCGAATAAAATATCTATGCGAATTAAAATCCTTCTAATCTTAGCAAGCCTGGTCTTACTCACATCCAGTTCTGCGTTTTCTAAAGACGTTCAACCACTGGCTAAAAATGTACTTGAGCTGATTGAGAGCAAAATGGATGACTTTCATGATGCTGCAGACAATGGTGATAAAGTTCGATACCTAAACCACTTCAGCGAAGACAGTGTGTTTATGGGTACTGACGACTGGGAACGATGGACATATAGTGAGTTTACGGAATACGTAAACAAACATTTTAAAGAAGGTAAAGGTTGGTCGTATTCACCCGTTAAACGCTTTACTAAGCTTAATAGCGAAAAAGATATGGCCTGGATTGACGAAATTGTCGAATCAAAAAAATGGGGTCGCTTTCGTGGCACCGCCGTACTTGAGAAAACACAGCGAGGGTGGAAATTAAAGCATTACTCACTTACCAAGCTGGTGGCCAACGAATCATTGTTTGAGGTAAGTGGTATTACTAAAAAAGCATTCGCAGAAAGAACCGTAGAGGCGGGGCTAGAACCATAGGTCGAGCCTTTTGTTGTTTTGTTTTATTATCATTGTGAGCTCAAACCTGATATTTTTTGCGTATGAAAAATTATACTTTGTTTATAGTTGCGCTGGTCTGCGGTCTGGTTTGTTTGCCGGCCAGTGCGGCAGATACTGAATCGTTAATCGCCAGTATTAAGGACCAAATTCCGAAGCGGCAATTTGGCCAAGGCCAGTACGACCAGCTGATAATTCGCGGTGCTTATTTAATCGATGGTAGCGGTGCACCTGCCACTGGGCCGGTGGATGTTGTGGTCGAGCAAGACCGAATTACGGAGGTAAGGCCTGTTGGCACTCCAGGCATTGCTATTGATCCAGCCAATCGACCTAAATTGATTACCGCAAAAGGTAAAACTGTACGGGAAATAGACGCACATGGTAAATACTTGCTACCAGGGTTTGTCGATTCACATTCGCATATACATTCGCCGAACGGCGCGCAGCAGGTTTCAGCCGACTATATATTCAAACTATGGTTGGGCCATGGTGTTACTAGTATTCGTGAAGTATTTGGATCAGACGGTGAAAGTCGAGTACTGGCACTCAAAGAATTAAGTAATAGGAACGCCATAACCGCTCCACGAATTACCGCGTTCCCATATTTTGCAATGCCCGTAGATGGCGATAAAAAGCTGGCGCCGATCACCACGCCAGAACAAGCGCGCCAACGAGTACGTTACCTAAAGCGCATTGGCGCCGATGGCATCAAATTTATGGGCGCTCGAGAAGAGATTTTATGGGCGGCACTAGACGAAGCTGAAAAGCTTGGCCTAGCCACTACTATGCATCATGCGCAGCTAGATGTTGCGCATGCCAACGTGTTGGACACCTCAAGCCGAGGCCTCGACTGCATGGAGCACTGGTATGGTTTACCCGAGGCATTGTTTACCGACAGAGTGATTCAAGATTACCCTTCAGACTATATTTACACTAACGAGCAAGATCGTTTCGGCCAGGCTGGTCGGCTATGGAAGCAGGCCGCGGGGCCAGGTAGCGAACGTTGGAATACTGTAATGGAGGCCTTACTTGAACGTGATTTTTGCTTGAGCCCAACCTTCACTATTTACCTCGCTAGTCGTGATTTGATGCGCGCCTACAGCGCGGAGTGGCACTACCAATATACAAGTGTCGAGCTATGGAACTTTTATCGCGCCAACCGAGAGAAGCACGGTTCGTTCTTTTTTAACTGGACCACCGAAGATGAAATAGAATGGAAACATAATTTTAAATTGTGGATGCAGTTCGTCAACGAGTACAAGAATCGTGGTGGCAAGGTGGTGGTCGGTAGTGACACTGGCTACATCTATAGCCTTTATGGCTTTGGCTATATCCAAGAGCTTGAGCTTTTACAAGAGGCCGGGTTTCACCCGCTAGAAGTGATTCGCGCCGCCACCAAAGTCGGTGCTCAAGTACTCGGCCAAGAGGCCGAGATAGGCACGATACACGTTGGCAAGAAAGCCGACCTAATTATCGTGGATGAAAATCCGCTGCATAATCTTAAGTCCCTATATGGCACTGGAGTGCCGAAATTAAATGAGAAGACACAAAAGGTCGAACGGGTTGGTGGCGTTCGCTGGACCATCAAAGATGGCATTGTCTATGACGCTCAAGCATTGCTTGCAGATGTGCGCGCCATGGTAAAAGCTGGGAAAGAAGCGGCAGGCCTAGACCCCAAAGTGCCGATGACGGTTGAAGAGTGAGGTAGGAGGTCTAATTAATGTGCATGGTTCTCTCTGCTTAGAGCTAGATCAGCGTGGAGATCAATGGCGTGCCTATTGCTATCAAAATATAAAGGGCAGGCGGGCTGTTTGATGATATTTATATTTACTATTCTATAGTTTGAGCACAGACTTCAAGTATCTGATAATTTCGCGAAAGAGCTAAGAGCATCTCAGCGACGAGTCGTCTTTGCCATTAATTTCGCTCGGATCAACCTGTTTGAAATCAGCTGCTATACTAATTTGGTTGACACAAATGAAAAATTATAATGAATAACGCCTCGGCCTCAGTTCAACAAGCGGTAGAAGTAGTGCAAACCGCCGATCATCAGACTATGTTGATGGTGCTCGGGATAACAGGTTTGCTGGCACTCGCTGTTTTAGTTGTGCCGTTAGCGGCCCGGCTAAAAATCCCTTTTACTGTAACGCTGGCGGCGGTTGGCGTATTAATTGGTTCAGGATCAGAGGTCATCTTATTGGCGCCTGGTCTTGGGTTTTTACATGAATTTATAGAAGCACTGAACTCTTTAGAGATCACCTCGGAGGCTGTGTTTTTTGTGTTTTTGCCGGCGCTAGTATTTGAATCGGCTTTAGCCATCGACGTGCGCCGTTTGTTCGATGACATATCGCCTATTCTGATGTTGGCCATTATTGGTTTGTTAATTTCAACCGCAGTGGTTGGCTTCACCATGGCCTATATAACGCATATGCCATTGTTGGTATGTTTGTTATTGGGTGCCATTGTCTCGGCTACTGATCCCGTCGCGGTGGTGGCAATATTCAAAGATTTAGGCGCGCCCCAGCGTCTAGCGATTCTAGTAGAGGGCGAAAGCCTATTTAATGATGCCACTGCGATTGTAGTGTTTACTATTATCTCGGCCATGTTGTTAGGTCAATCTGACCCAACCTTACTTAGCGGCATCGGTTCTTTTGTTAAGGTGTTTTTTGGCGGCATTGTGGTCGGCTACCTTACGGCTCGACTCATCTGCTTTTTGCTAGTGCATATTGGTGACTCCAACTTACCTAAAATTACGCTGACCATTTCTCTTGCCTATTTGTCTTTCATTATTGCCGAGCACAGTCTTCATGTTTCTGGCGTTATGGCGGTGGTTACGGCGGCCCTAGTACTGGGCTCGCGTGGTCGCAGTGTGATTACTCAAAGTGCTTGGCACGGGCTTGAGGAAGTCTGGGAGCAGATCGGTTTTGTAGCTAATTCGGTGATCTTTATTTTGGTTGGCTTGAAAGTGCCATCAATCATGGCGGCGATGGACAGCCAGCAATTCATTTGGCTAGCGGCATTATTGCTGGCCGGCTTTATCGCACGTTTTGCGATTATTTTTGGCTTAGTACCGCTAATGAGCAAGTTGGGTTGGTCAGCGCAAGTAAGCACCGGTTACCGAGCCGTGATGTTCTGGGGCGGCCTGCGTGGCGCGGTGTCTCTGGCACTCGCGCTAGCGGTAATCGAAAACGATGGATTTGCGCCAGCAACACAAGAATTTCTCGGCGTTATGGTGACGGGCTTTGTGTTGTTTACATTAGCGATTAATGCCACCACCGTTTCATTAGTAATGCGCGCCTTTGGTTTGGCCAAACTTGGCCCGGCGGATGCGGCAATTCGAGACCGAGCGTTTTCCAAAGCGATGGCCAATGTCAGTCAGCGAGTTAAAGAAACCCCTCGTGCTATGCATATTGGTGAGGAGCGAACTAAACAGGTTATACAACCTTATGAGCAATTAATTGCCGCTAGCTCAAACAAAGTGGCTGAGAATAATTTAAGTGATGATGATTGGCTGCTGATCGGCTTGCGGATGGTCTGCATGAATGAGAACAAGGCCTATGCTCAGATGTTGGATCGCGGTGAGGTTTCTGCCGATACGGCACGTAGCTTGTTCAGGCAGGCGGCTGATCTCAGCGATAGCATTAAACATCGAGGTCTTGACGCTTACCTAGAGGGCTATCGTAGCAAGCTTGGTTTTCATTGGCACACGATGTTGGCAATGAGGGTACAACGGAGCGTTGGTTATTCGCGCATGTTGGCAAATAATTTGGCTAACCGCTTTCAAGTCTTAGAGGCAGAGTGCACAGTACTACATACACTCAAAGACAATGTGTCTGCCCAATTATCCGATATGATCGGCACTGAAGTAGCGTCGAAACTGAAACACATATTGGCGCAGCGAGATATTGAAACTGAGCAGGCTTTAGAAGTGCTTCGCGCCGGCTACCCAGAGTATGCAAAAGCACTCGAGAAAAGAGCTTTACAACAAACGGCGATGCGCTTGGAGCAGAACCAATACAAGGACATGATGGCCAGTTCGTTGATTAGTAAAGAAGTTGCCAGCGAATTAAAACAGGATATGAACCAACGCTATCACGAGCTAAAACAAAAACTCAGTCTTGATTTGGGTCTTGATGCTAAAACACTTGTGTCAAAAATGCATTTCTTCGCCAATCTAGATCAAAGCGCGCAGTTCGATATTGCTAAATTACTCAAACCTCAGTTAGCCCTGCCGGGAGAGGTTATTTTTGAAAAGGGTGGCCCACCAGACTCGATGTATTTTATTTCTTCGGGAGCGATTAGGGTCGTTCTTGATAAGCAAACGGTGATCATTGGCAGTGGTGATTGTTTCGGAGAGATGGCGCTACTTCATCATCAACCACGAATGGCCAGTGTCATTTCCGATGGCTTTAGCGAGCTTTTAGTTCTGCATACCAAAGACTTTAATCACATGTTGAGCAAAGACGATAAGCTGCGTCAGCAGATTGAAAAAATCGATCAGCAACGAACCCTAGATAATCAGAGTGGTGATTAACGGTTATTTATAAAGAATCTAGTTTAGAGCTTATTCCTTATTTGAAAAAATTGGGGCTATCAACGACCCCATGCTATGTGGCCTTAGAAGGCTTAAATGGACGCTATAGCTTCGCTAGCGGACTGAAAAGTCGGTGCCTCGTCATTACCCAGGTCAGCAGCAACAGTATCCATTATTTCTTGCATCACCTGCTTACTGCGTTTGAGGCTGAAAATTTCAAAATCAGCAACTTCAGGCTGAGCAATAACAACGATTGTTTCAACCCCAGTGCTAGGGTTTAAAGCCGTCTCCTTCACTTCAGCAAGTGCCGATTGATTTGCTAGTAGAGTTAAAATAAGTGTTAGGCTGATTGATAGATATTTCATGATATAGGTTTTCCCGTTATGTTTTTTTAGAGGCTTAATCGCCGCTTACCTAAACTTAGATGCTGCTTTTACTAAAATGGATTCAAAGTTTTTTGATCAATCAATAGAATTAAAAAAACGCGTCAACTCCCTGGTATCCAATATAAAAGATTGCTAACCCATCCAAAGCAATCACTGCTTTACTTACTATTGCGGTGATGTTGGTGGTGGTATCGATGGTGCACAGCGTGACAACATTGAGGTTAGATTGTTACCGATGTGGTAAGACGGAAGCCTATTCAAATACAACAGCGCCAAATTCATTTTGCTGCGCATCATGTTAAGATTGATGAATGAAGATATTAAAAAATATTGTTAAATGGACGCTGCTACTTTGGGTCGTCGTAGGTATTGGTTTGTTTACTTTGTGGTGGCTAAATGCACCACAGGATTTAGCGGAAAATAGTCAATCAATGGCGAGGCTAAGCCATGCCCATTCCTCGTTTACTACAATTGATTTAGACCTCGTCGACGCCACTCGCCTTACCCCTGCTCTGGGTGGATTTGCGGGCGATGACAAGCGAACGCTACACGGTGCAATCTGGCTTCCTGAGGGCCAAGCATCGCAGCACCCGTTGATTATCTATAGTCATGGATTCTCCGGTTATCATAAGGAAAGCAGTCATATTGCAGAATATCTAGCGAGCAATGGTTATGTGGTTGCTGCAGTGGATTTTCCATTGAGCAATAGGAGCTCTCCAGCAGAGGTTCCCCAACTGCTCGATATCGTCAATCAGCCTGGTGATGTTAGCGCCGTGATTGACCATGTGTTGAGCTTGAATGATGATCCTAATAGCGTCTTGTATCAGCGGGTTGATGCAAACGAAATTGGCGCCATGGGCTTGTCCTTGGGCGGTTTAACAACGGCACTGGTTTCGTTTCATCCAGACCTTAAAGACCCAAGAATAAAAGCAGCGGTAATGATGGCACCTCCTTTAGAGGCGTTTAGTCAACAATTTTATGCTACCAACCCCGATGTAAAGTCGTTATTGATTTCCGCAAGTATGGATAGAGTGGTACCCGAAGCTAAGAATGCGACCGAGGTTGTTGCAAGGAATCTCAACGGTTGGTTTATTAGCCTGGATAAAGGCACGCACCTAGGTTTCGCCGATGTCGGCAACCCCCTTCGATGGATGGACAATCCAGATAACTTGGGCTGCACCTTGATGAATGTGATGATGTCAAAGTTAGACCTGCCAGAGCGTTGGGATGCGGTAATACCCAACACTGACGGTGTGCTCCGCGATGTTGTGGTGGGGCCTCCTTGTCCTGAGTTATCTGGCCAGTCGATGAACGGTTTAGAACAACAATGGCTAACTCGGATTGCAATCGGTTCGTTCTTTGATATGCACTTGCAATCAGGTGATCGCGCGCAGTCGGCAAGTGAATTTTTCAAATCAAAGATGAGTTCTGAGAATCCAGCGATTCGATTGACGGCACCGCGCTAATTAAGAGCTAAGGGCCGTAAGCCTATATCAAAAGTAGGTTCAAGAGGGAGCCGCTTATGCGGCTATCCAAGGCACACGGCCGCAGACCATCGGTTATGCCTTAGCCGACTCAGCAGTCGGGCAGATGGCCTAGATTTTGGAAAAAATTCATCAATCGTCTGCCCCTGATGCATTGCAAAAAACCTTTATCAAAGATCACCTTCTTTATAACATTTCGCTCTACTGGTTAAGCAATTCAGCGGCATCCTCGGCACGCCTTTATTGGCATAGTTTTGCCAAATCTGATTTATCTGAGGTGACGGTACCGACGGGTGCTAGTATTTTTGCCAACGAGCTGATTCAGCCATCTCGCCGTTGGGCCGAGCAACGTTTTAGAAATATTCAATTTTGGCAAGAGAACGAAGATGGAGGCCACTTCGCCGCAATGGAGGTGCCGCAGCTGTTTGTGCAACAAGTTAGAGAGTGCTTTCGAGGTATGCGGTTGTAAACGCCCATAGTTAACGTATCGAACTAGTGATAATGCCGTTGCAAGCTTGTTGGCAACGGCATTAACGTCATCGCTTTTTTATTCGGCGTTAGGCAGCACCCAGTCAGCCCGAGGAAAATGACAGGTGTAGCCCTGTGGGTAACGTTCTAAATAATCTTGATGCTCAGGTTCGGCCTCCCAGAAATCGACCGCAGGCGAGACCTTAGTCACTACCTCCCCTGGCCATAATCCTGATGCATTAACAGTCTCGATCATTTTGTAAGCGGCCTCTTTTTGTGACTCAGAGGTGTAAAAAATCTCAGATCGATATGAGACACCCATGTCGTTGCCTTGTTGATCCATGGTTGAAGGATCGTGAATCTGAAAGAAGTATTCGAGTAATTTAGTGAAACCGATGACCTCAGGATTAAACACAATCTCTATGCCTTCAGCATGGCTACCATGATTTCTGTAAGTGGCATTGGCCACATCTCCACCGGTATAGCCAACACGAGTTTCGCTTACCCCGGGTAACTTGCGAATTAAATCCTGCATACCCCAAAAGCACCCACCCGCCAATACTGCTGTTTCTATGTTACTCATTCTAGGAACCTCTGTTGATTAGATTTGATTATAGTCTAGAACAGGTGAACGCGATTTAGCATGCATTAATTTTTATCAAAACAGTCTTATGCCTTGACCTCTAAAATTAAATTAAACGGTGTTTCTGTGGCTTTTCGGCAGTGATTGAAGCCGCCCGCTTGAATGGTTTCGTTTAGTCGTTTTAAGCCAGCTTGAGCACCCAGCGCCATGCCCACTTCTTGGTTCAGTGAACAAGGAATACACAGTTGCGTTGAAAACGCATAGAACGCGCGGCTGACCGGATTGAGGTTTTCTTCTATTGAGTCATTGGCGAAAGGTTCTACTATCATGCACGAGCCATCGGCGTTGAGCATTTTTTTGGCATGCGCACACGCGCCGACAGGATCACCCATGTCATGCAAGCAGTCAAAGAAGGTGATGAAATCAAGATTGTTGTCGGAGTAGTCTTTGGCCGTTGCCACCTTGAACTCTATATTGTCGAGTCCCGCTTGGCCTGCTCGGTCTCTCGCCTGCGCTATCGATTTTTCATGAAAGTCGATGCCGATAAAATGCGAATTCGGGAAGGCCTTCGCCATAATGATAGTCGATGCAGCGTGGCCACAACCAATGTCAGCGACTCTTGCGCCGACGGTAAGTTTCTTAGTAACGCCGTCTAGCGCTGGAATCCAACTATTAATCAGGTTGCCTTCATACGATGGGCTAAAGAACTTTTCAGTGCCGCAAAACAAGCATGTGTGATGATCTCCCCAAGAAATACCCTCGCCTGATTTAAACGCGGCAAGTAATTTCGGCTCATCGTGATAAAGCGAGGTAATGGCATAAAACGCGCCGGTCATAAACACTGGGCTGCCGCTATCGCCGAAGACGGCCACTTGCTCAGGCGTCATATAAAATTGACTACCATCTGCTTTGTATTCGACATAGCCAGAAGCGGCTTGCGCGGCGAGCCATTCTCTTACGTATCTTTCTGAAGTTGTCGTTTTAGAGGCTAGCTGAGTCGATGTCAGGGAGCCTGATTCGCCCAGAGTTTTATAGAGTCCTAGCTTATCGCCAATCGTGATCAGTGGCCCATTAGCCGCGGCGCCCATTTCAACCACCACTTGACCAAGTAACTGATTGAGCTTGTCTTCATTGATTTCCATTTTATTGCCCTCGCTTTTCGTAAGCAGATGTATCACAAAGTTGTGCGCAAACAATAGCCTTAGAGAAAAACTAATACGTGGGGATTAGCTAATGATTATGTATGGATTTTTCGCTGGCTCACGGCTTGTCGTGATGCAGGTCTAGCTCGTCGTTATAGAAACTTTTTTCTGAACTCCATATGCCGCTGCTTGGCCTTATCCAATGTTTTCAGATAGCGAGGGTGGTCTTTTATAATGCTAAATGAAGGGTTGTTTGAAATGTGTGGGTAATTGAAATAGCCGCAACTCACCGCGCGCTCCAACATTTTTAAGCTGGCACTTGGCTCATTAAGTAACGCGTAAAAGTGCGCACAATAATAAATATTTTCAGCATCAATAATATTGCTGTCGACGATTAGCGCCAAGGCCCTCATCCCGCTCTTTTTATCATCATCCATTACGGCCAGATGAAGCTGTGCAATCAGCCCCCAAATACCCTTTGGATCAATCTCTATAACGAGCTCAAAATGCCTTCTAGCCAAGTCGTAATTTTGTTGATTGAACGCGATCATGCCGCTATAGCCTATGCCATAGTCGCCACTATCCAAATAGACTTTGGTAAGCGCTTCTTGATATTTTCCCGCGCTCACATAAGTGGATACTATCGATCTAAATTTAGCATTATCTGGGCTAATTCTTAAGGCCGCTTCCATTGCCTCAATAGCTTCGTCGAGCATTCCGGCGTAGCGATAAATATACCCCAGGGCAAAGTGCGTATTGGCATCATTGGGGTTTGCTTCGAGCATCCTTCGGCTAATAACTACCGCCTCCTCAATTCGATTTGTTTCGGTATACAAGCCGGATAGATTTGTCATTGCCTCGAACGACATGGGGTTAAGCTCAAGCGCCTTTTGGTAATACCATTCGACATCCTCCATGCCGCTAGGCGCTATTTTTCCATGTTGTTCGAGCAATCTTAGGTGAGAGCCTAAGTGTGCGTAACTCGGAGCATAATTGGGGTCTAGCTGAATCGATTTTTTTAACATTTCAATCGCCATTGCGTGGCCGTCATTTGACAGAGGGTAGGAGACACCGCGAAGGTAAAATTCATAAGCCAAGGTGTTGCTGGGAATATCACGATAATTTTTATTTAAAAAAATGTGTTTGAACCCAGCCTTCAGCCCGGCGGCTACTTTATGTGCAACCATGTCTTGCAAGGCAAATGTATTGGAGTAGTCATCTTGCATTGATTCCTGCCAGACTAGACGATTACTACCAACCTCGATGAGTTCCACATTCAAGCGAACTACGTTGTTTTCAAGTAAATAATTGCCACTAATGACATAGTCAACATCGAGCATACGGCCCATCGTTATGGGGTCATTTAGCGTATCGATGTAGTGTCTAATTGAGGCCGCTGGGCGTACCGCGAATTTCTCGAGATGATTTAAATCGCCAATTATTTGATTGGCCAGGGCGAAGCCTAAATAATCGGAATCTTGATTTGGTTTTATATTTGCGAACGGTAATACCGCGATCAGCTGCTCAAGCGGCGCGTCGACCGGCTCGAGAGGCTTATGTCCAGAAACAATTTTGGCGGCGGCAACAAATTGATAACCCCTCGAATGAACGGTTCTAATAGCTTCTTGCTTGGCGCCATTATCACCGAGGATTTTGCGTGCTGATTTAACGCTGTTATTAATAGAGGTGTCAGAAACAATGCGACCCTTCCAAATATGTTTTAACAGCTCATCGCGAGTTACCGTCTTGTCTTGGTTGCCAACTAAATAGGCAATCAAGTTGAAGATTTGTGGCTCCACTGGAATTTCACAGTCATTTTCAAACAAACGATAATTATTGGTATCTAACTTGAAATTGCCAAATTGATAAATCATTTCATCGAACCCTGGGTGTTAGTCAGTATTGGGTGAGAGTTACTGGGCCTTGTCAGTGAAAGTCTCCATAGGCTTAACATTAGCACAGATATTCAGTTGCGCTACCTTGAAGCGGCTTGCCGATTACGGCAATTTAACGTCGCAGGCGGCCGTTTAATTGGTGGCCTTATTAACCGCTTAGTCTGATGACATGATCAATTAAGGGCATATTTACCAGGCTAATAAATAGTCTTTTTTGTAGCGCTGTGGAGCACGCTATTTTGTCTTGCGCTAAATCAACACGAGCTTGATAACTGTTGATATACACATGCGGTCGAGTTTCAGTATACTAATTGCCTACTCGCTACAATTACACCAACAGCAGGGGCCTTCGAATATGAAAAAACTAAGCATGATGGACACCGGGTTTTTGCTCGCGGAGAATCGAGAAACACCAATGCATGTTGGCGGCATTCACCTCTTTACCTTGCCGCCGGATGCTGATGAGCAAGAATTTTTACGTCGTCTTCGAGACGAGCTTCGTTCCGATGATGAGCTGCAGTCGCCTTTTGGTGATCGGCTAAAAATGGGGCGCCTCGGTTTGGCCGGGCCATTGTATTGGGAAAAGGATACATCGGTAGACCTTGAGTACCATATTCGGCATTCGGCGTTGCCGAAGCCTGGCCGTTACCGTGAGCTTTTTTCGCTGGTTTCGCGTTTACACGGCACCTTATTGGATCGAAATCGACCACTTTGGGAAATGCATATAATTGAAGGTCTACAAAATCGGCAATTTGCTACCTATTCCAAGTTTCATCATGCGGCAGTTGATGGTGCTCGCTCAATGCACCTCACTCAGAGTATGTACTCCTACGATGAAAATGTACGCAGTCAAGGTTCGGCTTTTTCAGTAGAGTCGCAACGTAGATACCGAGCCCAGTTAGAACTAATTCGCACTGAGGGTATGAGCGACCAAGAGCTGCGTAATGTGGCGGACTCCTTAAAACAATTGTTTGATAGCAGCACTCATCTTTTTAGTTCGCTTAAGCGCTATGTAAATGGCTGGAGGGGTAAAGGCGGCGCGCTGGCGTTGCCATGGCAAAATGTGCCTCGCAGTTCGATTAATACTCCCGTTGATGGCGCTCGACGCTTCGTAGCTCAATCTTGGGCGTCCGAACGAATACGTGCGGCCGGCAAAGCGATGGACGGCACCTTCAACGATGCCGTGCTGGCAATGTGTGCTGGTGGTTTGCGCTTATATTTGCAAAAGCATAGTGAACTGCCCGAACAATCCATGAAGGCCATGGTGCCTGTGTCGTTACGTGAAAAAGGTGACATCGATTCCTCCAATGCGGTTGGCGCAATCAGTGCCGACTTAGCCACTGACATCGCTGATCCGATCAAGCGCTTTAGAAAAATTCAAGCGTCGATGGTTGCCGGTAAAGAGTTGTTCAAAGGCATGAAGCCGAAAGAAGCGGCATTGATGTTGCAGCTAATTCAAGCCCCTGGCTTATTATTGATGCCGCTCGGTTTAATGAGTAAGCTTCCGCCGTATAACACTATTATTTCGAATGTGCCTGGGCCGCGCAAGACTATGTATTGGGATGGCGCTCGTCTCGATGGTCTTTATCCAGCGTCCATCGTAACCGAAGGCATTGCGCTTAATATTACGCTTGTGTCTTATGATAAAAATGTCGATTTTGGCATTACCGCTTGCCGCCGGTCGATGCCCCAAGTACAAAGGCTGATC
>JAWUZB010000147.1:0-9296 GCA_034110505.1 Gammaproteobacteria bacterium | reverse complement strand
GCCAATATTGTGTGGAAATAGTACCGCGCCCTCGAAGGTGTTTTGGCCGTGTACGGCGTCAACAGCAATCAACAGAGGTATGCCTAGTCGAGTTCTTAAGGCCTGGCGCTGAAAGCGATCAAAATTGTCTTGCCAGTCTTGCGCTGTATCTCCAGGGGTCGGGCCTTCGGTGTGAATTATCGAACCAATATTCTTAGCTTTGATCGTCTTAGGAGTGACGCCGTTGTGCCAGATTGATTGGGTCATCTGACCAATTTTCTCGTCCAGAGTCATTTCCGCGACGAGTGCGGCTATTCGCGCTGGGTCTGAAGGGTAGGCGCAAAGATCGAATCCTTGTCGGCCCCACTTACATATTAGCTCGGTAGATGCGGCGCCATTAAGCGACGGAAAATAGGATTTTTGGAGTGAGTTACAGCCTGATATTAAGCTCAATGTCACTAACGCTAAGGCTAAACGAAAGCTCGCCCCGGGTAGTCTCAATATGCCTAACAATGGCCCGATTACTGCCATGCTTCGTGTTTTACCCAATCGACTTCCATAACCCATTGACGACGGGTCATCGCTGCATCATTGATTTTGGCGAAGTTAAGGATTGCAAACAGGGGCTCTGGGAATTGGTCGTCTGGGTCTGTCTTGCGGTAAATCTCGACGCCATCCAAGCGAAAGATGATGTTTTCGCCGTCCATTTCAACCGAGTAATCATGGTATTCACTCAACTTAGCTTCTTGCACCAGCATCATCGCCTGCCAATCACCCCCGTCACAATAACCAAGACTCTTTATAGCCCGTGCCGCGTAATGGTCGGCTCCTCCATCACTATGGTGTTCAAAAATATCAATTTCACCTGAACCGGTTAGCGGCCAGCACACTGTCTCGTCTGGTTCTTGAACCGGAGGTTCATTATTGAGCGCGCCAAGCAACCACCAAGCGGGGAACATGCCGGCTTGACCGCTGTCAGGCACACGCAGGCGCGCCGTCCATTTGCCTTTTACAAATTCTTGTCGATTCTTTGAGGCAATACGCCCAGCCACGTACTGGGTTGCCGGATGCTGTTTGCCATGCTTATCCATATTAGTGCAAGCGACCGGCTGACCAAGATCAACCACGCGGATCTTCAGCGAGCCATTGCTTACTTCACGAGTATTGTGTTGATTATCTGCAACATAGCATTGCTTTTCATCGTTAACCCACAGCATTTGGTCTTGCCAGTTATCAGGGTTAAAGCTATCAAAATTATCCACAAAATCAACTTTCCACGATTTAGCCAGAACGGCAGCATGACCCGCTTTCTGTTGCTCGGAACTGGCCGAGGAAGAGAACAAGCTTGCCGCTATGACTAGAATTGCGAGTTGGTGCTTAGCAATAAGAAAATTCATTGTTCAACTTCCCGTGACATCACGTTCAGCGTGTTTAACCGCCAGATCCGCTTCCATTTGGTGAAGCATCTTTCTATCAATCTTATAAAAAATGATCGCAACCGCGCCAATGATGGCGAGCATCGCGGGAATGAAAGTAAACATAAGTCGTATTCCAAGAAGGGCCGAATCGCTCTGAGCTTCATTCGCCACAAAGCCAAAAAGGCCAAGCATAATGCCAGCACAGCCAGCGCCGACAGCGAGGCCAGTTTTTTGCGCAAATAATACCGTTGAAAAGACTAAGCCAGTAGTTCGACGGCCAGTTTTCCATTCGCCATAGTCGGCACAATCAGCGTACATAGACCAAACCAGAGCGGGAGTAGGGCCGTTTAAAAGATTGCCGATACTGTAAACTACTACCATCAACCAATATTGCTCCGGTGGGATGAAAAAGAATACCGCCATGGATAAGGCATTAAGACTGCTTAGCACAATCATCAAGCTGCGCTTTTCAAAGCGATCACTTAAGGTTTTGGTCAGCATGACGCCCACAATCATCGCTAACATTCCGATTGAGAGGAATAAATCACTCTTATCAAAGATTAGGAATATTGGGGTGTCGTCACTAGCGATGTAGTATTTGAAATAATAAAGCAACACACCAAAACGCACAGCCAGAGACATTAGAGTGGCAATCGCGGATATAAATAGAGCTCTCCAAGGTCCGTTGTTCCATATAGCCCTAAGGTCTTTTTTGACATCGGTAGATCGATCAATCGGTGGGTGGACACGCTCTTTCGTGGTCGCGAAGGTGAACCAAAATAGCAACACTGAAACAACCGCAAAAATTGCCATGGTTAAGCGGAATCCGAGAACTTCATCGCCGCCGCCCAGCATGCTCTTAAAGGGGCCAACGAAGGTGACGACAATCCAGCCGGCCAGAAAGGCGCAAACAAATCTGTAGCTGGATACTTTGGTTCGTTCTGCTGAAGATGGAGAAATAACGCCTAAAAGGGAAGAGTACGGAACATTGATTGCGGTATACGCCAACATCATCAGTGTGTAGGTTGCATAGGCATAAACCACTTTGCCTGAATCCGATAGCTCTGGACTAGCAAACATAAGGTAGCCGAAGACACCATAAGGCAGGGCAACCCAGAGAATATAAGGACGAAAAGATCCCCATCGTGATCTCGTTCTATCGGCAATTAAACCCATCACTGGATCACTGATAGCATCGATGATTTTTGTTACCAAGAACATCGTACCGACCACGGCTGGCGAAAGGCCAAATACGTCCGTGTAGTAATACAAAAGAAAAAGATTGAATACTTGAAAGAAGAAATTCGACGCCGAATCACCGAGGCCGTAGCCTAACTTTTCTTTGAAAGTTAGTTTTTCATACAGGACGTTAGTCTGAGTTGTGGACATTGGTTTTATTACCTTATTTATTATTATATTTACTACTTCAATAGGCTCGATCGATAGTCGCAAGGACAGCAAAATCATCACAAATTTTATTCACATTACTGCGAACTCATTTAGAAACAACCACTATGAGATAAAGCGGTCAGTAATTGAGGTAGAACGGGCTAAAGCACAGACTGGGGATCTAAAATCCCTAGCTTGGCTAGATTTGTTTGCACTGAATCAGTTAGATCGTCCGTCTTGTCTCATAGTTCACCCAGTTAATCTCGTTGATATTGTTTCGCTGCTTAATTGCCGTATCTTGGAGAAAAATAGAGGGCTGTTCTAAGGCCTTAAAAATAAAAAATCAGGGTTCATCG
This sequence comes from Gammaproteobacteria bacterium, assembly GCA_034110505.1. GTDB lineage: Bacteria > Pseudomonadota > Gammaproteobacteria > Arenicellales > Arenicellaceae > Arenicella. Next base: position 6,154 of record JAWUZB010000147.1, on the reverse strand, counting down.
ATGAACACAGTAGCTAGTATTAAAACAAGTCAGCCAGAAAGCATAAAATCTAAAGTCGTTGATTTGATTTCTAAAATGGGATTAGACGAGAAAATTGGTCAGATGAGCCAGTTGCAAGGTGGCGGTGGATCGCTTCCGCATCACCTCGCTGAATCGTTGCGTAATAGTCGTGTTGGTTCGATCTTAAATGAAGTTAACGTAGACGTTATTAATCAAATGCAACGTATTTGCGTTGAGGAAAGTCGGCTTGGCATACCCTTATTGATCGGCCGAGATGTGATTCATGGTTTTAAAACCATTTTTCCAATACCGCTGGGTCAAGCAGCTTCGTGGGACCAGGATATTATTGAAGCAGGCGCTCGAGTGAGTGCCAAAGAAGCCGCCAGCGCTGGCGTAAATTGGACCTTTGCACCGATGATCGACATTACCCGAGACCCGCGCTGGGGACGAATTGCCGAATCATTGGGTGAAGATCCCTATTTATGTGGAGTGTTGGGTGCGGCGATGATCAGGGGTTTTCAATCAGATGATCTAGCAAAACCCGGCGCGATAGCCGCATGTGCTAAGCATTTTGCTGGTTATGGTGCGGCCGAGGGTGGACGCGATTATAATACCGCCAATATTCCAGAAAATGAAATGCGTAATGTTCATTTGCGACCCTTCAAGGCGGCAGTAGATGCTGGAGTAGCCTCATTTATGTCGGCGTTCTGTGACCTTAATGGTGTTCCTGCGACTGGTAACACTTGGTTAATGGATGACCTATTGCGCAAGGAGTGGGCTTATGAGGGTGTGGTCGTGAGTGACTGGGAATCTATCGTCGAGATGAGCGTGCATGGTTTTACTCATGATGACGAAGAAGCCGCTTACGAAGCAGTCATGGCGGGCATTGATATGGAAATGGCGAGTACCTCTTACCATGATCATCTACAGAATTTGGTGGCTGAAGATAAAGTTAAGCTTGAACAAATTGATATCATGGTTGCTCGAATACTCACATTGAAGTTCCAGTTAGGCTTATTTGAGAACCCTTATACGAATCATGAAGAACATGAGGCGTTGCTGAATAAATCTAATCTTAAAATAGCCAAAGAAGCCGCTGTTAAAAGCTGTGTATTGCTTAAAAATGATAATAGCGTGTTACCACTGGCACAAGCGGAGCTTGCTTCAGTGGCACTTATTGGCCCTTTGGCCGACGACGATTATGAGCAGCTAGGCACGTGGATTTTTGACGGCGAAGCCCAGCATAGTGTGACTTGTAAGCAAGCCATCGAAGAATTGATCGGACGCACCGTTGAGATTAACTATGTTAAGGCTCTTGAGACCACGCGCAGCGAGAACCATGATCAGTTCGAACACGCGGTTAAAGCCGCTGAGCAGTCTGATGCGGTGATTGTGGTGGTTGGCGAAGAGTCATTTATGTCTGGCGAAGCGCATTCGCGAGCTAATATTGATCTGCCGGGCCATCAAGTTCAGTTGATCGAGGCGGTTGCCGCTTCTGGTAAGCCAGTAGTGGTGGTGATCATGGCTGGCCGCCCGCTGACGATTGATAATATTTTAGACCATGCGGATGCGATTTTATATGCATGGCACCCAGGCACTATGGGTGGACCGGCGATTGCTGATTTATTATTTGGCCTTGAGTCACCGTCCGGTAAATTACCGGTCACGTTTCCTCGCGCGGTGGGTCAAGTGCCTATTTTTTATGCTCATAAAAACACCGGCCGACCAGCCACTGATCATACGGTAGTTAAAATGCACGAAGTTCCTGCGCGGGCATCGCAGACATCGTTAGGCATGACATCGTTTCACTTAGATGCTGGCTATAAACCGTTATTTCCGTTTGGCTTTGGCCTGTCTTACGGCAACTTTAAGTATGTAAAAATAACCACATCACATCGAAGCATTGCCCTAGGCGAGGCTATCGAAATTTTTGCTGATGTTATTAATGCCGGATCTCGCGAAGCCGATGAAATTGTGCAGTTGTATGTGCGTGACCTCGTTGGCAATGTCACACGCCCAGTAAAAGAACTCAAAGGCTTTAGGCGAATCACCTTAAAACCGGGTGAGAGGCAAAGAATATGCTTCTCACTGCATACTGATGAACTTGCATTTTATAATCGCAAAATGGAACTGGTAACTGAGCCTGGCCGGTTTCATGTCTGGATCGGCGGCAGTTCTGATGCTGAGCTTTGGGCTGATTTTGAAATCCACGATTAGAACCTAAAAAGGATAAGTTGATGAATTCTCGATTGCACGACCCAGCCTTAAAAGCGCGCGTAGAAGCATTACTTTCGCGTATGACGCTAGACCAAAAAATTGGCCAAATGACCCAGCCAGAACGCATGTCCTGCACCCCTGAGGATGTCACGAATTATCACTTGGGATCGGTTCTTAGTGGCGGTGGTTCGTGCCCTGGCGATAACCAGCCTGCCGACTGGGTACAGATGAACGATGATTATTGGGCTGCGTCTATGCTCGAGGACGAACAGCACCTTGCGATTCCACTAATTTATGGTGTGGACGCCATACACGGTAATAGTAACGTGCTTGGCGCCACTGTGTTTCCGCACAACATTGGCTTGGGGGCGGCAGACGATACCGATCTGGTAAACCGTATAGCCAAGGCAACAGCGCGCGAAATACTGACCGCCGGAGTCGATTGGACCTTTGCGCCGACACTGGCTGTAGCGCGGAATGATAACTGGGGCCGAACCTATGAAAGTTACTCTGAGGATCCTCAGTTAGTATCCTCATACGCTGCACCTTTTGTAGAAGGACTCCAGGCCGACTTGGGTGATGATGGTGTAGTCGCTTGCGTTAAACACTGGGTCGGAGATGGCGGTACTACCAATGGCATTGATCAAGGCGATACAACGCTTAGCCTAGAGGTTTTACGCGACATCCATATGCGACCATATAAACCAGCAATAGAATCAGGCGTATTAACCGTGATGGCGTCATTCAATAGCTGGAAAGGTGATAAGTGCCATGGGCATAAACAGTTATTGACCGACGTGCTAAAAAAAGAAATGGGCTTTGACGGTTTCATTATTTCTGATTGGGATGGTATCGATTATCTATCAGAAGATTATTACGAGGCTATTGGCAAAGCCGTAAACGCCGGTATCGATATGTTTATGGTATCCGAGCAGTGGCTTGAGTTTATTGAGCACGTTCGTACTCATGTCCGTAACGGCAGCGTAGCTATGTCTCGTATAAATGATGCCGTTCGCCGAATACTCTCGGTAAAATTTGCTGCAGGGCTATTTGAGAAACCTCGTCCGCTTGAACGTAGGTGGTCAAATAGTGATTCATTTGGCGGCCACCAACACCGCGAGATAGCGCGCGAAGCGGTGCGTAAATCGCTTGTGCTTTTAAAAAATCAGGATAACTTACTGCCACTGAATAAGAGCGCTAGAATTATAGTCGCCGGTAAAAATGCCGATAATCGTGGTCATCAATGCGGAGGATTCACAGTCGCTTGGCAAGGTGTTGAAGACAACCAATCGATAGTGGGTGGCACCTCAATTTGGGAAGGCATTCAAGCGCAGGCTGAAACCGCGGTATTAAGCGAGGGAGGCCTTGGGTTAGATGCAGACCCAGAAAAGCATGACGTGGCGGTCGTCGTTATTGGTGAGCGACCGTATGCAGAAGGTATGGGCGATGTTCGCTCTGGTAACAATGTTCTGGTTGAGGCGGGGTCACAGATTAAAGGGCTGATGAAAATTCTGGAGCCCTACGGAAGCACACTGGAACTGGCTGAATCGCATCCGGAAGACCTAGCAACAATCATGAATATTAGTCGTAAAGGAATTCCGGTGGTCGCGGTAATGTTGTCTGGACGACCGCTTATAATTAACCAAGAATTGGCTGAAGTCACAAGTTTCGTAGCAGCTTGGCTGCCGGGTTCCGAAGGGCAAGGTGTTGCCGATGTGCTACTTGGCGATTACGACTTTCAGGGTAAGCTCTCTTTCTCTTGGCCGAAACAGCCTACGGCTGAACTGAACGTCGGTGATCATGAGTATGATCCGCTATTTGCATTTGGTTTTGGGATGAACTATTCGTCCAATTACCAGTAGAACTTTAGAGTTAGGGCTTTAGTTTGAGTTGAAAATGGTTAGCCCAGCGACTCCTTCTATGCCGCTAGCTATTTTCATGACTTGAAATTAACTCTTTAATCGCCGCTTTAAAGTTACGGCTGACCTTTATCCTCTCGTTGTTACCTAGTAGCAATAAATATTCCCCCTTAGGGCATGGGATTATTTTTTCGATTCGACTTAGGTTAACGATGGTTGAGCGGTGCACTCTTTGGAATAACAAGGGGTCAAGTTGGCTAAGTAGCGCTTTCAATGTGCTGCGCATAATATGCGTTTCTCCAGCCACGTGAATGCACATGTAATCGCCGGCAGCATCTACCCAGTCAATATTTTGCTGATCTATTAAATTGATCATATCTCGGTCTTTGACAATGATCTTAGCGAGCGCCTGCTTCTCTCGGTGCTCCTCATTCTGATCGAGAATAGACTGTTTAACCTGGTTAAAAGAGGATGTTACATTTTCAACGCCGATGTTGCGTAAAGCCTCGATGATTTCAGATTTATTATTGGCTGAGCCGGATAGTTCTAGCCGGTCTCTGCAACGTTTGATCGCGCGGTCTAAGTGGTCTTGGTCTAGCGGCTTGAGTAAATAGTCAACCGCATAGACATCAAAGGCCTTTAAAGCATATTGATCATAGGCGGTGATAAAGACCACCAGCGGCATAGTGTCAGCTTGTAAGTTTTGAATCACATCGAAGCCTGTTAAACCTGGCATTTGGATATCTAAAAACATCAAATCTGGTTGCAGCTGATTAGTTTTGTCGATAGCCTGACGACCGTTTTGGCACTCGGCTACCACCTCAATGTTAGGGTGTTTGTTTAGATATGCGCGAAGCAAATTTAGCGCCAGTGGTTCATCATCGACAATAATTGTTTTGATAGTTTTCAAATTACGTCTCTACTGTTCCGCATTCAACGTTTCGAATGGAATATGGATGACAGTCTTTAAACCGCCACTTGAACTTGCAACCAAGTCGAAGCTGAATTCAGCCCCATAGAATGCTTTGAGCCTGTCTACAGTATTGCTTAGGCCAATGCCTCTGCCGTTGCCATTTCGAATTTTGCTGCTTTTTATGGTTGAGTCTTTGCCATTTCCAGTGTCGCTTAACTCAAGAACTAAAAGCGCCTCATAGGTGTGTGCTCGTAGCCGGATGCGACCCCCGTTTTCGCTCTTGGCGATGGCATACTTCATTGAGTTTTCGATCAGAGGTTGCAGTAGTAAACTTGGAATTAATGCCGCTTTAGTGTCGTTATCGATACTGAAATCAAGTTCTAAACGTTCAGCGAAGCGGGTCTTTTCGATTTCTAAATAAAGCATCAAAGCTTCTATTTCGCGTTCTAACGGTATCTTCATCTCTGGATTATTATCCAACGAGTAGCGTAAAAACTGACTAAGCTGGACAATCATTTTCTGTGCCCGTTTGGGTTCTTCTGTTCCAACCAAAGAGTTCACGGCATTCAGAGTGTTGAATAAAAAATGTGGGTTCAGTTGATAGCGCAACATTTTTAATTGCGCGTCTTTGGCTTCTGTTTCGGCGACTAAGCGTTTGAATTTTTCGTCGCTTGCTGATGACTCTGCATCTAGCTTCATTACGCTTTCAGCTTGTAATAATTGGTAGTAGCGAATACCGTGATAGAGTGCCGTCCAGCATAAGAAAACAAAAATAGCGCCAAAGTACCAACCACCGAAGTCAGCCCAAATTTCTTCTTCCCCGGTCAGCCAAACAAATAAAATCATTCGGCAGATATTCCACAAGCCGGCTACAACAAAAACTGCGACAAGGCTAATTGGAATGCGTACCTTGAGTGACGCATTCCAAATGCTGCTAAATCCCATATGCAGTGGTTGCGATAGTAGTAAGCCAAGCACGCCTTGCAATGCGGTATGACTAAGGTGCTGCCAGCCGATTTGGTCGTACCAAACGGTCAAAGTCAAAAAGGTGATAGCACACAGGCCGGACCAAAAGGCTAACTGTAAAGGCCAGAACTGTTTGAAGTCTCTTGAGAGTGTGATGCTGTTTATATGTTCATTCACAGGAATCGCCGCTTATTAGAAC
>JAWUZB010000146.1:0-23320 GCA_034110505.1 Gammaproteobacteria bacterium | reverse complement strand
CGAGGCAATTCTAACCACCCCGTCATGAGTTGGATTGGCTCCCATTCGCACCTCAATCTCAGATAAGGCGTTTATCACCTGCAGGCCTTCGCGATAGAGATTTTCTCCAGCGTCGGTCAGAGTGAATCGCTTGCCGTGCCTTATAAGTAAAGGACAGCCTAAGTAATCTTCAAGTTTTCTTATGTGCTGGCTAACCCCTGATTGAGTCATGTTTAGTTTCTCAGCGGTACGGGTGAAATGCGTTATTTCAACAAGGGTGCAGAAACTACGTAAGCAGACAATATTTATCATTAAAAAACATACTCATCGATATAATAAATGATAATTCTAAATAATTATCGAGCGACTGTAACCTTGGATTAACTTAAATAAAGGAGCACGTCGTCATGAGCAATGTATACCCACGTAATTTTTCGCACATCGGAATCTCAGTACCTGACATCGATCAGGCGGTTAAGTTTTATACCGAGGTGATGGGCTGGTACTTGATAATGAAAGCGACTGAAATTATTGAGGATGACAGCCCAATAGGAGAAATGTGCACCAATGTGTTTGGTGGCAATTGGGAGAAATTTCGAATCGCTCATCTCTCAACAGGTGATCGAATTGGTGTCGAGCTGTTCGAGTTCAAGAACCAGGTTAACCCTGAAGACAACTTTGAATACTGGAAAACCGGAGTGTTCCATTTCTGCGTTCAGGACCCAAATGTAGAAGAACTGGCGGAAAGAATCGTCGCCGCAGGTGGTAAAAAAAGAATGCAAAAACCGCGTTACTATTACCCTGGAGAAAAGCCTTATCGGATGATCTATATGGAAGACCCGTTTGGTAATATTTTAGAGATATACAGCCACAGTTACGAGCTGGTTTATAGCCAAGGCGCGTATTAAAATATTTAGCTAAACTTCACCTAGGCTCGAACGGTAAAACGAGCCTAGGGTTAAGCCTTAAACTACTTACCCAGCAGGCCAACTAGTTTGTGATAAATCGCCGTATTTTCATATACGCCAGTAAACTTCTCAGCGCCTTTACCGAAGGCATAAACCGGCACCATTGTTGAAGTATGGCCGATAGATGAGAATGCATGACCGGCTTCACTGTAAGGCTCTTCACTTTCAATGTCGGAGGTCGGCAGTGTCAAGCCGCCGGTTTCATGGTCAGCTGTAACCAGCACTAATGTATTACCGTCTTGCTCAGCAAACTTTATTGCAGCACCCACCGCTTTATCGAAATCATAGAGCTCACTGATTGCGTAATCGAGATCATTGGCATGGCCACCCCAGTCAATTTGTGAACCTTCGACCATTAAGAAGAAGCCCTTTTTGCTCTCTTTTTGTAAAAAATCAATGCTAGGCTGAATCGACTTCGGTAAGTAATCACCACGCCCTTTGATAATTGAAACTGGGTGGTCGCCAGCCGTAAAGTAGCCAACTCGACCTGTAGTTTTTTCTAATGCCCCTAGGTTATTGATAAAGGTAACGCCTTTAGCTTCCATCTCTTTGACTAGGTTGCGGTCGTCTGGCTTACCTCGTTTTTGATTGCTGCGTTTATCAAAGTGATCTTCAGCACCACCGATGAAAAGGTTGACTGGTGCGTTTACCATTGCTTCGGCAATCGAGTAATAGTCTTCACGGCTTTCGACATGCGCATAAAAACTTGCTGGCGTGGCGTGAGTGATGCCTGAAGTGGCAATCAGACCGGTTGAATAGCCATCAGCGGCAAGCATTTCTAACAAGGTTTTCTTCGAGCGCCCGTTACCGTCTAAGCCAACCGCACCGTTAAATGTTTTAACACCGATAGAAAAAGCGGTAGCACCCGCGGCTGAATCGGTGATCACTTCTTTAGAGCTGCTGGTCTTGATTAAACCAGTGTAGCTTGCCTTCTCAAGGTTTAAAGGCTGATCACGTGACTGCATCGCTTTGGATACTTGAGCTAAGCCCATGCCATCACCGATTAGAAAAATAACGTTCTTAACGGGCGTTGAATCTGTCGCCTGCTTAGCTTGCTTTTTTGAATCACTTTCGCCAGAACACGCCATTACGCTGATTGACAGCAGCACTACTATTAATTTTTTCATCACTACTTTCTATTTAAATATTAATCTTAAAAATGCTTTATGTTGAAAGCAAAATTTATCTAAAAAAACGACTCTTATGGTGCCGACACAACATGGGCAACCATGGTACTACCTTCAAAAACAGCTTCATCCATGACACCAGTATCGCTGGTGAAAACGAAATCCAATATTTTATTTTGATTCACATCACGATGCAGCATAACGATAAACATTTCATCTTTATCAACACCTTTATGAATTTTAATATCGACCTTCTTATTGCTACCACTTTCAACATAAGCAGCGCCAACGTATTTGTCTCCATTCGGCTTGCCGCCTTCGAATGGATGCATCACTAACCAGCCATTTCCATCGATCTGTACTTCAGCGAATGTTAGCGTTTTATCATTACGAGTAACGCCGTCGACGATGATCCAATTTTTCTCGCCATTGGCTAGTTTTATTTTTACAGCCGCCGGAGCCTCAGCCAGGCTATCTTCAGCCTCAGCGTACGGATCTGACGCTTGAGCGATACCGGCCAACAACAAAAAGGCCGTCGCAGAAACTATTTTAGTTATAAAATTGGCCATGATTAAAGCTCCTTTAGTATACTGCTTTAAGGCAGTCATTGTGCATAGCCTGCAGTAAGATGGCAAGCATCCTAAGAGAACAACAATAGTTCAACCAGCTTACATTGGTGAGTCGCTATGGCGGTCGGCTAAGCATTAAAGCTTAAGAATCGTGATTCTCCAACACTTAATTTCTAGCGTTCAGGTGCTTAGTAACTAAAAAACCAGTTGTTATCGATTCGCTAGATAGGCAGAATTTTGGCCTGCTTAATACGGCTAGTGATAAAACCTGCTGGCTAGGCCGCTTCGTGTTCATGTCAACTATGTTACATTTATCGAGAAAATACGTTAATCTTTTTTGGCTCGCTTTGTTTTAGCAATTGCGATTGCCAAATAAGAGTACTAAATTGCTATCAAATACAAGAGTCGTGCTATTCAAATAGTAAAGAAAACGACCCATAATTTTTAGATTTATACTGAGTCAAAACTTATTATGAACGAATTAGAAAAAGCGCAGGCACTGGGTGTAGTCAAAAATCAAGGATGGTTTATTGGCCTAAACGATCAAGAAATATCTAGGTTATTGGAATTTTCAGAATTAACCACATTCGCCACCGAGCAAGTAGTTTATACCGCTGGTAGTCGACAAGATAATCTATTCTGCGTTGTTGATGGGCTAATTAAAATCTCAATCATTGGTGATGAAGGCGATATTTTTCCGCTCATCATTTGGGAAGCGGGCAATTGGTTCGGTGAGGGAGCGTTGCACGATGATTCTGTAATGCCATTAGAGGCATCCGCCGCGGCTAAGACAAAAGTATTGGTAGTGCCGATCGCCGCTATCGATTCGGCATTGGATAATAGCGCTGTATTTTATAAGAATATCTTACCCGATATGATCGGTCGCACACAGCAGCTATATCACTTAGTAGAACTACTCTTATTTAAAACCTTGCAGGCGAGGGTGGCCGCTAGAATTTTACACCTTATCAACTTAATCGGCGAAGCAACTCCAGAAGGCATAAAGTTGCCGCTTGATTTCTCTCAATCAGACATCGCCCGTATGAGCGGTGGTTCTCGGCAACGCGTGAATAAAATATTTAGAGTCTGGTCAAGTAGTGGCGTGGTTACCAAACAAGGCGGTTGGTACATGGTACATGACGTGGGTGCATTAGAAGCCGAGGTCGCGGCTAAGGAAAACAATTAGTTAATTACTAAGTCGTATTGGTTTTGTTAACTAACTTTATTCTACTAATTTCTTTCTACTAACTTAGCGTCAAGCTAGCTCGTTGTTAACGGAGCCCCGACGCTTGTAGATAATTTCGACCACCAATCATGCTAAGCGCTGAAAGCCAATATTAAGGTTTTTAGCGGACCTTAAAATTCCTTCTACTAAGTGATAACTGATATCCTAATTCTTAGAGACCTCAGCATAACTCGACGAACGCATAGAAATGCCTGTAATGTCTTCACTTTTCGTTGAAAGACTTACCAATAGCGCGCTATTGGCCGCATTTTCCGCCTCAATTGAAGATATTCCAAACTATTTTCATCTCGTCCCTTAGTTATGCTGAGGTCTCTCTTAGTAAAGTAATGAAAAATGATTATTATTTAAAATAAAAAGTGTCTGCTAAAACAGATCAATTGAAGTAAAGGAGATTGTATGAGCCAACCGAAGATGGCCGAGACCAGTAACTATCGTACTTTAGTACTATTGCTACTCACATTGGCTTACATATTTAGCTTTATTGACCGCCAGATCATGGGCGCTTTATCACCTAGTATTAAAGCCGAGTTAGGCTTTGAAGACTGGCAACTTGGCTTGCTCAAGGGCTTTGGATTCGCCTTACTCTACACCACTGTTGGTATACCAATCGCGTGGTTAGCTGACCGCTATAGCCGTAAAAAAATTATCAGCATTTCAGTCTTTTTCTGGAGCTTATTCACCGCGTTTACCGGCATGGCCAACAGCTTCACAAGCATGCTTATTGCCAGAACAGGTGTTGGTGTTGGCGAAGCCGGCGGCTCGCCTCCTTCGCACTCTATAATTTCAGACCTATACCCCAAAGAGCAGCGCGCGAGTGCCCTTGGCGTCTACTCTTTAGGCATCCCCATCGGTATTGCGTTTTCTTATATTTTAGCTGGGATGTTGGTTGAAACCCTAGGTTGGCGTGGCACTCTGATCGCATTGGGTATTGCTGGGGTGATTTTATCCTTAGTTATTGCGTTGGTGGTACGTGAACCAAAACGTGGTCAAATGGAAGGCGATAACATTGTCTTACAGCCGGTTGGAATTGGAGAGTCGATAAAGACCTTATCCAAGATCCCGAGTTGGTGGGCGATGTGCATGGGAATCGCTTGGGTAAGCTTCGGCGGTTATGCCGTTTCTAACTGGGGCGTGGACTATATTGTACGTTTTCTTCCGGAATATGCACCGGGCATGGAGAATGGTAAGTTTCGCTGGCCAATGCTTATGCTTGGCTTGATTCATCTCGTTGGTTACGGCGCGGGCACTTATTATGGTGCTGTCATTACCGAAAAATTAGCAAAGAAGAATATCAGTGCCTATGGCTGGCTACCGGGTGCCGTGTTAATAGTTGGTGTGCCCGCTCTAATTGCCGCATTTTGGGTTCAAAACATATATCTACACTTGGCACTGCTTACTGTTTATTTAGTCTCCGCAGGCGTTTACTTGGGCCCCAGCTTTGCCGCTGCACAAACACTGGCACCGATTAATATGCGAGCAATGTCGACTGCGCTATTTTTCTTAATATTGAACTTAATTGCACTCGGCGGAGGGCCAACCTACGTAGGCTTAGCAAGCTCAGCCTTAACTGAACAATATGGTGAGGTTCATGCATTGCGCTTATCAATTACGACATTAGTTGTGCCCTATATAATATCTATTATTGCATTCTTTTGGGCCGCTAAAACGCTGCCTAAAGATTGGGCCGAAGCTGAAGCGCGCAACGCAAAGATGGCCGCCAATGGTTAAGTAAGCTGGCTTGATTAAAGGCATGCTTTAGCATGGCTTTAATCGCAAAAAAAAAGACCGCACCCCTACTGAGTGGGATGCGGTCTTTTTTGTTACGTGCAGAGCAAACTCTCACTCATAAGCTTTAGAGTAAACGCTAGTTTAAGCCAGCCATGTACGCTGAAAGTTGCTTGATTTGTAGCTCTGATAAACCGAAAGCGATGCTATACATAATGCCGTTGTACCCTTTACGCTCGCCTTTTTTAAACGCTAGCAAAGATTGCTCTAGGTACTCTTTATGCTGAGCTGACACGCGCGGGTAGTTCTTAGGGATACCATGACCACTTGGACCATGACAAGCCATACAGGCGGCAATACCGCGCTCGGCGAACCCACCACGATAGATTCTCTCGCCTGCGGCCGCCAATTCTTTGTCTTGTTCGGTTAACTTAACCTCAATATTTGGCACCAACGAAGCGTAGTAGGCATCTAAATCAGCCATATCTTCGCTAGATAGAGCGGCAGACTGCCCTGCCATAATGGCGTTAACTCGCTCACCAGATTTAAATGCGGCTAGTTGAGCGGCTATATAACCCGGAACCTGACCTGCAAGGTTGGGGTTGACCGCGAGCATGCTAATGCCTTGTGGGCCATGACATGCCGCACAGACAGCCGATTTACCTTTACCAACGTCGGCATTACCAGCCGCTAAGGTAACGTTGCTAGTGACGGCACCCGAGATTAGTACGGCCGCAGATAATAATAATTTTTTAAACATGTTTGGAGCCTCCAGCAATGAGCTCGAAGAGATGTATTTCTTTGTGGTCGGTTTTATATCATGCTAACCCATGTCTCTCAAGTGCAGGTGAGTGTTTTAACACAATTTAAGCTAGCAACTGAATTAGTATAGAGCATACTAGTGTCTCACTTTTTTGCTACAATCGGCAAATGTCAGAAAATATAAATACGCCAAGCAGCAATGCCGGCGACTCTAAGGCTCAATTACCTGAGATCCTACGCAACCCTGAGTTCTTACTTGGTGCCGCTGAGCCACATCAATTTCCAAATGACGATCTTATTGAAATCGCCTTCGCTGGGCGTTCAAACGTCGGAAAATCGAGCGCTATCAACGCTATTTGCAATCGTCGCAAACTTGCGAGAACCAGTAAACTGCCTGGCAGAACACAGCAAATTAACTTTTTCTCCATGGGAGAAACTGCACGGCTTGCTGACTTACCTGGTTATGGCTTTGCTCAAGTCCCTTTATCGGTTAAGAAAAAGTGGCAAGATACTATTCATAAATACCTAGCCGACCGTGAAAATTTACGCGTATTGGTTTTATTGATGGATATTCGTCATCCGCTAACCGACTTAGACTGGCAGATGATTAATTGGGCTGGTGATTCTGAACTACCAACACAGATTCTACTAACCAAAGCCGACAAATTTAAACGTGGCAAAGTTCTTTCAACCGTTCTTAATGTAGAAAAGCAGCTAAAAAATGTACCGGGTCAGTTCGCCGTAGAACCTTTTTCATCTGAAAGCTACTTAGGTGTTAGTGAAATGCGTGCGCAAATGGCTGAGTGGGTTAACGGCTAACCGTCTACACGGCAGATTTTAGAGCATAACCGCATATTAGTGCTATTCACGCTATTCCCATAGCGTGAATTATCAAGTCTTTATTATATCAATTGCGTAGCGCTGACAGACCTCCCCATATTGGAATGCCTGAGATATGGTGTTTCGGCTTGCTCTGAGCGCCTTTATTATGCAGCTGACTTTTTAATTATTCAGAAGCGATTCACAATGTTCGCCTGTTTAGTGTGTTTCAGTAAGCCTAGCAGCGCCGCTCTTTAGGCATTCAAATAGATCAATATAAAATGTTATCAGCCAGTTTAGCTAATCGTGTTTATTCTACAGATAGCATATACTTTGGGCATGCCACTGCTTCTAAACAAACCTCTAAAACTATGCTGACATTGACGCGTTCGCAGAGTGTCAAGTGGGCCGTCAAAACCGCGGCTAGAGTTGGCTTACTGTTACTTGTTTTGGGGGCCATGTCTGCCTGCAGTGAAAAGTCGAAGAACCAGAACAGCGTTCAGCAAGCGACAGCAGAATCTCAGCCACTACCGCAATCTAAGCTTGACCAAGTTAAGCAAGAGCAAGCCGATCAATTAGCTAAGATCGACGCTAACGACGCACTAACCAATCGATTACTCGATGATCATTTTTATCAACAACAAACATCCGATACTGATGATGATCTGCCACAAGACAATAAATCCATGGTTGAAGATTTAGGCTTCTCCGCCGTGGAAAAAAATCCAGCTAGCGTAACCGTGGCCACTCAATCTGAACCTTTTTGTTTGGATAAACAAAAAAGTCGACCCAATAGCGCATTAATACAGGATGCCTGTAGACAGATTTCTGAGCGCTTGGCTAGCGTCGAGTACAGCGCATGTGAAGCGGCACAGCTGCAATTTACCGGCTGCTCTTCAACTAACGGTTTTCCAATCTTAATGAGTGAGTTCGCGCCGATCGAAGATCGCAAACCGCAAGGACGAATACTTATTATTGGCGGAACCCATGGTGATGAACTAACCTCAGTTAGCGTAACCATGCGCTGGATCGAGAAGCTTAACCGTTATCATAGCGGCCTTTTTCATTGGCACCTCGTGCCTCTGATGAACCCTGACGGCGTACTCAAGAGTGGCGCTACGCGAACCAATGGCAATGGTGTCGATCTAAATCGCAATATGCCTTCCGATGATTGGCAACGTAACGCGATAAAGTATTGGGTTGAAAAGAGCAACAAGGACCCGCGAAAAAATCCTGGCAAAATAGCCTCTAGCGAGCCTGAGACTCAATGGCTAATCGATGAAATTGAAAGCTTTCAGCCAGATGCAATTATCAGCGTACACGCGCCTTATGGGGTTGTTGATTTCGACTCGCTATTGCTCAAATCGGCACCTAAAAGCTTAGGTAAGCTGCATCTAAACCTGCTCGGAACCTACCCGGGATCACTCGGCAACTACGCTGGCATCAATCGAAATATACCCGTGATTACCTTAGAGCTGCCGCATTCTTGGGTAATGCCGAGCGAAGCTGAGAGCACTAAAATCTGGGAAGATATTGTTAGTTGGTTAAAAAACAACATTAACGTAGCTAAAAAAAATTAACCTCGGCGCCTATTCGCTGAGTCATAAATAGCCGCTTAAAAAGCAACGCTTAACCTTCATAAATGATGCGCCAGCGACCACCCGCATCACGCTTCCAGAACTGTTCTTTTTCTGATTGGCTGGCAAAATTGTCGCTTAGGTAACGCTGATTGTATTTCAACACAAACATATCGTCGACACCCGGGTAAGCGAACAAACTTTTAATTTCAAGATCTACCTGTACAAAGGTCTTAGCCTCGTTAACGAGTTTTTTACGTTTTTTCCATGATGCGTAATCACCTTTGCCTAAATTGAAGTCGTTAACCTCATAGTGCGATGTGTAGGCATTAATATCGAGGCTCTCCCAGTCGCGCTGCCACTGCTGTATGACTGCTATTAACGATTTCTTACGTTCCTCTAGTTGCTCTAGTGTGAGCCACTCGACGGTGTCACTCAAAATAATAGGCGTGCGATCATCGGCGCTAACATAGTTACCGATATCGAGTAAGTCATCGTTACTCAATACAAAACACCCCTCGCTTGCCCATGGCGAACGAGCGTAAGTGTCCGATGGCGTGCCGTGCAACCAAATGCCGTAGCCGGTTCTTTTTAAGTAACGGTCGTAACTGTTAGGGTAATTAACTGGAAACGCACCTTTACCGTAAAGGTCTGGTAATGCGCGACCCTCAATATAGCTGTTGATAGCATACACACCGACCGGTGTTTTATTATCGCCCTCAACTTGTTTGCCGTAACCCGCAGAACCAACCGACATATAATAATCACGAACTAAGCTCGGCTTACCTGCGGCATTTTTGTATAAATACAGACGACCCTCGGCCATATCAGCTACCACTACATAAGGGTGATTGCCGATATCTAATAAGCTAGAGGGAAACTTGCTATGTACAATTCCCGCATCAGCCGTTTGATGTTTCCAGCGGTTACGCATTTGATGAGTCAATCCATCGATGCTTGTTTCTGGCAACGCTGCATTAGCCGCTACGCTATCGAGTTCACCGGTAAGCGCACTTAGCGCATCCGCTTTAAGCAAATGCCCAACTTGGCTTTTGGGGAATTTTTTCAGATGAGCATTTGCCTGGTCAACGGCAAGCTCAAGTTGACCCGCTTTAATCGAGTTAATGATCGCCAATATTGCTAACTCATATTCGCCATTAGCCTTATAAGCATGAAGTTCTGCTTTACTGGCTTTGAATGAGCCAGGCTTCGACTCATCAAGCATATTTGACTGCGCGAAAATTTGCGAGGTGTTGAGCAACAGCACGCAGGCGCTAAGCAAACAGCCTTTCAGTTTTAACAACATTAAGCAATCGCCATTCAAACTAACTTGATACTAGCCGCTCGGCGACAATTTTTGACTGACTTCCGTTCTCGCCTTGGTAGTTAAAAAGTAAGCGCTTAGTGATTCGATCATTGACCGAATTCGATTGATAATTCTGCGAGAATATTACTGAAAACTGTGACCCCATATCCTCAACCTGAAAATCACTGACCTCAACTCTAATAAATTCTTTATTACTTAGCCTTACTTGGCGCTGCTCTAACCATTGCGCTCGGCTTAATGACTGACTCGATGAATAGTTATTAGCGTAATGGCTAACAAAAGCTGACACGTCTTGCTGAGACCATGCGCGAGCCCAACTCTGCACCAATAGAATGGCATTTCTCTGAAGATTTTGTTGTTTTAAACTGTCACTTGAGATTACCTGCGAGTCATTAGACGGCGATACTAGCGTGGCAGTATTGGCCTCGGTAAGGCGAGTATTTTCAGCCTCTATCATGGCCAACGTTTGTGCTTGTTGTTGGGCCCTAGCAAGCAATATCGCTTGCTCATCGACTAATGTTTGTGCGCTCAGCGCCAACACTTTCTGCGACTCAAGTTGCTGTGTAATTTGAGCAATTTCATTGGCGGCGTCGCGCTCAGCACGCACCACTCTCGCTAAGGCTTCTCGCTCGCTAGTTTGGCTCAGTGACAAGGCTTGAGATTGATCGGCTATTTGTTGTTTCAAACTGCTCAACTCGAACTCGTATTGCGACTTAGCATTGACCTGACTTGCCTCTAGGTCGTTAAGCCTAGATTCTAAGGCGACGACTTCTTCAGCTTGCAGTTGATTGCCTGGCTCGGCTAGCTGATTTTGCAATTTCTTCTGCAGCGTAGCAATCTGATTACGTTGATCAAGCTGCGTTAAAATGTTCGATGCCCGAGCAAGAACCAGCGTTGGCTCAGGTAGCTCAGATGAATTTGTATCAAGCGCTTGGCGATAGGATTTAGCCGCTAAAGCACCATGAACTTTCCTTAAGTGGTCAAACAACATTCCGGCTTTAGGATTGGCCGTAAACCCTTGCAATAAAATAGCTCTGGCTTTTTCGAGATCTTGTTGCTCAGCGTAGATTGATGCCGAATTCAAATATGGTTCGATCACGCTCGGGTAATCTTTGATTAGGCCTTCGAAGCCTTTGAGCCCTGCTTCGGTATTACCTCTGTCAATCTCAGCGTTAGCTTCATCAAAGCGGCGTGTCAGTGACGCTAAGCCGCTATTAGACAAAGAATTAATTTTTCTATCAGCGTCACGGAAATTAATCTGCCCAGAGACAATGCCGAGCCTGCTCGCATTGGCTCCGGAGTCAGCATTGGCACCCGAAATAGGCTTGATGGCCGACACTAAGGCGGCCCCATTGTTGGTCGCATTATTGCTGACATTGCTCTCAGTTGATTCTCCCGGAATAAGCATCCACAGAAAAACCAGCAGCAACGCCAGTGCAGCCAAAATAATTTTTATCGAAAGTTTTTGTATCATTATCGCCAGCGAGTACCCGATCAATCAGCCAAACTATTAGCATGAATGCCCCATTAGGGGGCAATTTTAAACCATTATGCCAAAGCTGTCTGTACTTACTCTTAAACAAAGCAGATAGTCTTAATTGGGGCTCATTTAATGCGATTGACACAGATTACTCTTACAGCCCGGCAACTTTAATGCGCTAGCGCCCAGTTCTTGCCGCTGCCAGCATCAACAATTAACGGCACTTTCAGCGCCACCACGTCTTGCATAATTTGGCAGATTTTCTGGGTAGTTGACTCCAGTACGGACTCCTCCACTTCAAACACTAGTTCATCGTGAACCTGCATCACCATCTTAATATCATCACGATTGGCAAGCCATGAATCGACCTCAATCATGGCCAGCTTTATGATGTCAGCGGCCGTGCCTTGCATTGGCGCATTGATTGCCGTGCGCTCAGCATATTGACGCATATTATGATTCTTAGCATTGATATCTGGCAGATACAGGCGACGCCCAAAAACGGTTTCGACATAACCATTTTCGCGAGCAAACACACGCGTCTCCTCCATGTAGTCTTTAACCCCTGGATATTGCTCAAAATATTGATCGATATATGCTTGTGCCTGCTTGCGTTCAACATGCAACTGCTTGGCTAAGCCAAACGCAGACATGCCATAAATCAGACCAAAGTTAACCGCTTTAGAATGTCTTCGTTGCTCATCAGTCACTTCTTCTAGAGCCGTCGAGAAAATCTCAGAAGCCGTCGCACGGTGAATATCTAAATCATTTTTGAACGCGTGCACTAAGGTCTCGTCAGCGGATAAATGAGCCATAATTCTCAACTCAATTTGAGAGTAATCAGCGGCCATAATCTTATAGCCTTGCTCAGCGATAAAGGCTTCTCGAATACGCCGCCCCTCATGCGTTCGAACCGGAATGTTTTGTAAGTTAGGCTCACTCGACGATAGCCGTCCGGTGGCGGTTACGGCTTGGTGATATGAAGTATGCACACGACCAGTTCTGCTGTTGATCATGGTTGGCAACTTATCGGTATAGGTAGACTTCAATTTACCTAAACTGCGGTGCTCTAAAATAAGCCGTGGTAAATCATGATCGGCCGCCAACTCTTGCAATACATCTTCAGCTGTGGAGGGCGCGCCCTTAGGCGTTTTTTTCAGTACCGGTAAGCCCATTTTGTCGTATAGAATTTCCTGAATCTGCTTGGGCGAAGCCAGATTAAATTCACCATCTGCCAACTCATAAGCGGTTTTCTCGGCGGCTTGCATACTCATTGCCAATTCTTGACTTTGTTCTAGCAGCATTGAATCATCAATCAATACGCCATTATCTTCAATCTTCGATAACACTGAGACCAGCGGCATTTCTAACTCGGTATAGATGCGATGCAATTTTGGCTGACGAGTTAATTTAGGCATTAGCACATTATGTAAACGTAAGGTCACATCGGCATCCTCAGCAGCATAGTGGCCGGCTAAATCGATATCGACTTGGTCAAACGTTAGCTGCGCCTTACCTTTGCCTGCTACTTCAGTAAACGGTACTGGCGTATGCCCCAAATGGTTCTTCGATAAGGTATCCATATCGTGTCGAGAGCTTACGCTGTCAAGTATGTACGACTGCAACATGGTATCGAAGGTTACGCCTTTAAAGGCTATGTGGTAGTTGGCTAAAACGCTCATATCGTATTTCAAATTCTGACCAATCTTTGGTAAATCTGGATTTTCCAATAAGGGCTTTAATTGCTCTAACACCCAATCACGATCTAGCTGCTCTGGCGCGCCCATGTAACTGTGCGCTACTGGCACGTAAGCGGCTTCGCCTGCATTTATAGCAAACGAAACGCCGACCAGTTCAGCCGCCTGAGCATTGACTGAGGTTGTCTCGGTATCAAAGGCAAAACCTTCACTGTCAGCCAAACGACCGATCCAAGCCAGGAACACTTGTTTATCGAATATTGTTTGATATTCGCCTGCCTTAAATTCGGCAATTGGCTCTGCGGCTACATTTACTAATGAGTCGGCCCCTAGCTCGGCAAGCCATTTATTAAACTGTAAGGTTTGATAAATTTCTATCAACGCCTCTTTATCATGCTCAGTTTGTTTAAGTTCGGCCAGTAGTGGCTCAAGCGGCAATTCACAACGAATAGTGACTAAGTCTTTGGACATCGGTAGTTGCGGAATAAATTGTCGTAAATTCTCACCAACTTTACCGCCAATTTTGTCGGCGTTTTCGATCACGCCATCTAAACTGCCATATTCAGCGATCCATTTTACCGCCGTTTTAGGACCCACTTTCGGAACCCCCGGTATATTGTCCGAGGTGTCACCCATCAGAGCTAAATAGTCAATAATTTGATCTGGCCTGACACCGAATTTTTCGACCACACCAGCTTCATCTAGAATCACCTTTTTCATGGTGTCGATAAGGTTTACTTTACTATTAACTATCTGCGCTAAATCTTTATCACTACTAGCAACAAGAACAGTTTGACCCTGTTCGCTGGCTTGTTTTGCATAAGTACCAATAACGTCATCCGCCTCAACACCGGGCACCGCCACTAGCGGCAGGCCAAGCGCCTTAACGGCGGCATGCACATATTTTATTTGGCTGCGTAATTCATCTGGCATCGACGGACGATTGGCCTTGTAGTCTTGATACAGCTCATGTCGAAAATTTTTGCCCTTGGCGTCAAAAATAGCAACGATATTTGAATCTGGATATTCAGCGTTCAAGCTCTTAATCATGTTAATCACCCCAAACACAGCACCGGTAGGTTGGCCGCTAGCCGTCTGCATACGCTTCAACTGAGGTACGTAAAATGCGCGATAAAGGTACGATGAACCATCGATTAAGATTAATTGGGGTTGCTTCATGTGTGGGCGACGTTAGTTAAGTGAAATAAGGATGGGCGAGCTATATTTTGATCAATTGCCATGCGAACGAGTACAAAACATCCTTCAATAGGCGATATTTTGACCCTTTATCGTGAGTAAACGGTAAGACTCTACGAGCTTTTACAAATTTGCTTTATGATAGCATGAGCATTAAACCTACTCAGAGAGAGTGAGCTATGAATATGTCTTTATCCGACCTTACTAAGATTAGCATTTTACCGCTGGCCATATGTGCTGCATTGTTTGTTAGCGTGAGTCACGCGCAAACCGCGTCGCCACCAAAGCTGGGACAAGAAACTAAAGGTACTCCGGCGATTGACGAGTCTTATGTTGAGACTGAAACGGTCACTAGCAAAGCCGCCTCAAACACTAAGGACAACAAGTCTGAGAGCAAGAAAACCAGTATCCTCGGCAGCTCAACCGTTATCGAGTCACGCCGTGAAAGTGGTCAAATTTATTCAATTGAGTTGAAGCATTCAAATGCGCCGACGCAATACATAGAAGAGACTGATTCAGACGGCAACATCGAATTCCAATCGAACGATCTCGAAGAAACACCCAATTTGCCAAAGTGGAAAATTGGATCTTGGTAAGCAGGCTCTCGGCAAAAAGCGTATTCCGGCGTTGTCTAAAAAGTATCAGCATAGCCTCGATAGCGGCACTGCTTGCGCTCGTTAGCGCCCAAAGCATTGCTAGCGAACGGCAAACCATTCGCTTTTACAAAATAAACAAAGACGGCATTACCCAAGCACTGCGTTTCACCAGAAAAAAGGCCTCTCAACCCGGCTGTCATAATTTTATGCGCAAAGCCCGACTTCATCGTGTAGTGCAATTTGAATACAAAACGTGTCATGTTTACGCTAAAAAGAGCTGCGATATTGAATCCATCGTAAGCTTTTATCGCGACAAAGATGCCAAGCCAACTACCGAGCTGCTTGAGGGATTTGGTTGGCACCCAGTTGGCGACCATAAGCGCGGCATAAAAGTAAAATCATGGCTTTGTGAGTAGTCTAGAGCCTTGATACGACCGTTTAACTAATTTTAGTAGACACGACGAATGTCGTTCTTGCCTTCACTTTACGCTTTATGACTCAGAGCAAGATAATCATGCGACTGCATCTCTTGTAACCGGCTGACTGTGCGCTGAAATTCAAACGCAACTCGTGTGCCAGCATACAGTTCAGCAACAGGTGCGTCGGCCGATACAATTAGCTTTACATTATGATCATAGAATACGTCAACAAGGTTAATGAAACGTCTGGCTTGATCTTCTTTTAAACGATCCATCACCGGTACGTTTGATAGTAAAATCGAATGAAAGCAACGAGCCAATTCAATGTAGTCATTTTGTGATCGAGGCCCGTCGCACAACTCCTCAAATTCAAACCAAATCACACCGTCGGCTTCACGAATCGAATGTAACTCGCGACCCTCAATATTAATAGTTGCATTTGATTTGCCTAGATCGGGGGCAAGATGCTTAAAATTATTCTCCATCCCCGCATCAGAAGCCTGATTGACGGGACTAAAAAAGGTCTCGGCTTTGTCTAAAATTCTAAGTCGATAATCGATACCTGAATCAATATTTATGACTTCGGTGTATTGGTAAATCATATCAATCGCGGGGATAAACAAGTCTCGCTGCAAGCCACCGAGATATAAGTTTTTCGGCTCAACATTGCTAGTAGCGACTAAAGTAACCCCTTCATCAAAGAGCACTCGCATTAGCTTAACCAGGATCACGGCGTCGGCTACATCGTTGACCACAAATTCGTCAAAGCACAATACTCGTGCTTCACTGGCTAGTTTCTTGCCGACAATGACTAGTGGGTCAGCCTGATCTTTAAGTAACTTCCGTTCGCTATGAACACGGCGCATAAAACGGTGAAAATGCATGCGCAGCTTATTTTCATATGGCAGGCATTCGTAAAAAGTATCGACTAAATACGTCTTGCCGCGACCAACGCCACCCCAAAAATATAAGCCTTGAACAAGATCTCTTGGTTTCGCCGAAGTAATCCCGAGCGTTTCAAATAAACTAGCCTTTGGCTTAGGCTGACTGATTAACTCATCATACAATCGCTGTAGGTTTTCAACTGCCAGCTGCTGCGCTTGGTCTGCCTCAAATTCTGGGTTTAGTAGATCTTGGCGATAACGTGAAAGTGGCGTATCAGACATTGTTTATGTTCTTGTTTTGGCGTGTTTGCTATTTGAGGTGTTTGAGTTTACCGTATATCTCCTAGGCATTTGTGACCAAATCTGAAGATGAGTAATACTCTAGATAAACACCCATATCTACTTCCCTATCGAGGGAAGCTACCAAACATTAGTAAAAATGCCTTTGTTGCGCAGAATGCGACTATCATTGGCGATGTTCACATAGGCGCTGGGTCTGGCATTTGGTATGGCTGCGTAATACGTGGCGACGTCAATGAGATTCGTATTGGTCAGCGCACTAATATCCAAGACCTGACAATGATTCACTGCGCTGAACTTGGTCAAGGAACTTATCTTGGTAACGACATCACGGTTGGTCACGCAGCAGTTTTACATGCTTGCTCAATCGAGGACAACGCTTTCATTGGCATACAGTCGTGCGTGATGGATGATTGTATTGTAGAAGCTGGCGCCATGGTTGCTGCTGGCGCGTTAGTAACTCCCGGGAAAATCGTCAAGGCTAATGAAGTATGGGCTGGCAGCCCAGCAAAAAAATTACGCGATATAAACCAGAAAGATTTAGATTTTTTCGCTATTAATCGCCAACGCTATGAGCGACTGGCACATGAATACAGAGTGGAACAATACGGTAATGAGACGTGACATCACTTAGACTTCAAGAAAGATGGCCAAGTTTATTGGCCTTTCTGACAATTTGCCTTGCGGTATTTTTATTCGGCGGCCTGTTTGTGCCCGGAGATTGGTACTTAGCGCTTAATAGGGCTCCATGGAGCCCGCCCAACATAGCGTTCCCAATTGTATGGACATTCTTGTATGTATTTATCGCGATTGCCGGCTGGCAAATATACCATCGAGACAACTCAAGCCTAAAAGCTCTCTGGGTAACGCAACTGATCCTTAACGGGCTCTGGTCTTGGGTGTTTTTTGGGCAGCAATGGATGCTCGTTGGCTTACTAAATATCGTACTCTTAGATGGCCTAGTTATTAACCTGATACTAAAGACCAGGCGCGCTGGTTTAGCGCTAGCAAGTTGGCTGCTAGTACCCTACATAGTGTGGTTGTTAATAGCGACTAGCTTAAACACTTACATCCTAATAGCGAACTAAGTGAGTCTCAATAACTCGATTTAGTTAATTTTTCTCGATACTTTTCAGCGGCAGCAGATTCGCCGAGTGCATCATAAGAATTTGCCATTAACACCCAGTTCTGTCTAAGCAAATTAGAATTCCCTGCAGACAAAGTGTTTGATTTAGCCGCCAGCTGAATGGCTTGTCGCCAAGCCTTTTGGTCATAACGAACCTCAGCCAAGCGAGACCATAAGCGGCCATTTCTAGGTTCAATTCTCAAGGCTCGTTCAAGCGAACTGGCTGCACTGACCCAATTACCAATCCGTCGTTGATCACCAGCAGTTGCTACCAAACGCATAACAACCGCAGACATGGGCCGATCGCCGCTTAAAGGTTCGGCGGTAAGAACGTTATTGTCAGGCAGCGGCAGAGGTTCACCGTTTACTACGGCACGATCTTCAACCTCGACAGGGTCCTGTGACGGCACATCGATGATCGAGGTACTGATGCAAGCACTTAATAAAAACGTCAGCGTGATTAATATAAATGGCTTAACAAGCCCAATGGCAATAATTTTTGTCGGCCGTGATTTGCGAATAAGCTTAGCCAAAGACTCTCTCCCACCACGATTTTTTCTTAGTTCTTGGAGTTGTCGGGTCGCCTGGTAGCGGTTCGAAGTGCTGTAGTTCATCATCATGCTCTAAATCATACTGTAATCGATTGGCACAAGGGATGTTTTCTATCGCCAAAGACTCAACCAGCATAGGCAGCGAGCGCGATAAACTGCAGTCTTGCTCTAGCGGATCTCTAGAGTAATACACTTCACGCCGAAGCACCGAATCGTTGTACGCTAATTCTAAGCGTTGCAACGGCATTTTCTGCATTGCTTTAGCCCAAATTTTTGCCGCACCACTGGCTCCGGTAAGCATGCTCGACTTGTTGTCGTCTCGGCCGACCCAAACAACGGTTAGGTAGTTGCCACTAAAGCCTGCGAACCAGCTGTCTCGATAATCATCCGTCGTACCAGTCTTGCCGGCCAATCCATAATCATATTGAAAACCGGTCAGCACACTACGCGCGGTACCGTTGCGCACCACATCTTGCAACGCATAGTTGATCAGCGAGGCAAATTCGGGCTCGATAACTTGTTCAATATCCAGCGAATAGTGACTTAACGGCTGATTGTCACCGCTAAGTACCGAGCGAATGCTCTTGATCGGAGTTTTAAAGCCGCCCGAGGCTAGGGTCAAATAGAGTTGACTAATCTCGACCACAGACATTGGTACAGCACCTAGCAACACCGATGGTAGCTGACTAAAATCCGGCTGATAACCCACCCGCCGAATAGTATTTGAAACACGCGGAACACCTAGTTCCATGCCCAAATTAACCGTCGCTAAGTTGTAGGACCGAGCCAGTGCATCAATCAGCATTACTGGGCCGTGCGCTAAGCCGTCATAGTTTTGGGGTTGCCAATCAGGACTACCATTTTGCGTCACGGTAATCGGCTGATCATTAACCAATGATGCCAATGAATATATTTCAGGGCTCTCGAGAGCTGTGAGATAGACAAACGGTTTTAATAAGGAGCCAACTGGACGACGGGCATTCAATGCCCGATTGAAACCTGAGAAGCTAGGATTCCTGTCGCCAAGCATGGCTGCCACTTCACCGTTATCGGTTCTAATCACCACCGCAGCAACCTGCAAACTGCCGCCGTTGATGCCCTTACGTTTTTCAATAGCCGCCAACTCAGAACGTACCGCTGTTTCGAGCGTTTGCTGTATTCGAGGGTTTAGCGTTGTGTGTATTTGCAAGCCAGCACTGAGTAAATCATCCTGCTTATAATCGGCCTGTAAATCCTTACGAACCAAACCCATAAAGCTAGGATAAGACAAGGTTGCCGCACTTGCAGCAGTTGGGCTAATCGACAGTTTGGCATTGATAGCTTGATCGTATTCCGGTTTTTCAATAACCCCTTGCTCAAACATTGTATTCAGCACCAGGTCGCGTCGCTTAAGTGACCGTTTTGGGTGTCTAATCGGATTATAAAAGCTGGGTCCATTATTGACCGCAATCAATACCGCCAATTGGTGTAAATCAAGTTCGTGAAGCGGCCGCCCATAGAAATACTGACTAGCCAAACCAAACCCATGTATTGCGCGATTACCCGCTTGGCCCATATACACTTCATTAAAATAGGCTTGAAGAATTTCATCCTTGCTGTAGTGAAACTCAAGCAAGATTGACATTAACATCTCAGTAAACTTACGACTTAGCGTAACCTCAGAAGTCAAATAGTAGTTTTTAACCAGTTGCTGTGTAAGAGTGCTGCCGCCTTGCACAACTCGGCCAGCCCGCATATTGCTTATCATTGCTCGTGCAATGCCCATCGGGTTAACCCCGAAATGCGAATAAAAATGTCGGTCTTCATTCGCCAGCAAACCATCGATTAGTGGCTGTGGTATGTCCTCGAGTTTTACCAAGGTACGATCTTCATGGCTCATTGGCGAGACACTGCCAAACAACCTTGGCTCTAACCGTATGATTTCGGTCTCACTCAACTGGCCACTATTGGATTCAATGCTAATCGATTGAATTCGACCGGAATTGAGCTGCAAACGTATTTTTTGCTGCGGCCGTAGGCCATCCCAAAAACGAAATTCACGCTGATAGATGGCGAGTTCATTTTGGCTAAATTTAAAACTACCAACTCGGTCTAATGAGGGTCTGTCGACGTAGCCTAACTCATCCAGTTCAGCTTGCACTAATGCTTGGTCAAACTGCTGGCCTAGATATAGCTCAAGAGGGCGAGTATAAACATGTGCTGGTAACGCCCACTTTTGGCCCTCAAACTGCTTACGGATTGTGACATCTAAATAAACTGTGTACGCCAGAGTAGGCACTAATGTGATGAGCACTAAACGAACTACCCAAAAGCGAACAACCCTTAGAAAGGTTCGGCCTTTAGAGGATTTAGTCAAAGCAGCTCCACTGCTCGTCGGTGATCTTGTGGTGCTACGGCCAATCTTGGTCGCCGTTTTTTTTGACCCCGCTTTCTTACGGCCGTTATTGGCATTAACGCCAATCATTTTACTGTTCGCTTTTTTGCCAGACTTCTTAGGTGACCTTTTTTTGCTAGTTGTTTTCTTAGTCGTCATTATATTTAATTGGGAGGCCCTCTCAAAACCACCCACTTGCCTTTTTTCAATCAGGAATTATGAAGTTAGCCGCTTAGCATTACGCCCACAGACTAAATTATATGGGCGTAGTAAAACACACTTCAGCACGGCATCATAATTAGCTAACTTGGTTTTAACCGTTAGCTAATCATTAAATAGACAAGTATGCTATAAACATATAGATAACAGCAAGATAGCGATCCTTTGTGGTAAATCACTTTAGTTTTCTTTGACAATCGAGCAGGTGCTCCGCTATTATCGCCCAATAAGCAGATGTTAAATGCAGAGGCAAACAACGATGAAGGCCTATTTTTCTGGTTTTTAAAGCCGCCAGAAGGGCTGTCGACAGATACAAAAAGTGACTAAATTATCGTGAGCGATCAAAAACTTAATACCGAAATCGAACAGTATTCACAGTGGCGTCAAAACGTCAGCGGTGCGGGGCAGGAATTGAGTACATTTTTAAAGACTAACAACGTCACCGATCTGCGCACACATCATCAATTTGAAACGGTTCTTGGCGCTCTCGCTGATGACAATCTTTCGGTCGCCTTCGTCGCCGAGTTCTCGCGCGGTAAGTCGGAGATGATCAACACCATCTTTTTCGGCAATTACAAAAAACGCATTTTACCATCAGGCACTGGTCGCACCACGAGGTGCCCGACTGAACTAATGTACGACGCCAACCAGCCAACGGGCATTCGCTTATTACCAATCGAATCTCGTCAAGATGAACGGCCGCTATTCGAATTAAAGAAAGATCATGAGGTTTGGCATCAGATTGAATTTGATGCCGACGACGTAGCTAGCATTAGTGCAGCAACGCATTCGATGACCGAAAATAAATTAGTCAGTAAAGCGTATGCCGCACGTCTTAAATTCGATCTTATTGATGATCAAGACGCGGTGCTTGGCTTGCCCGTCAATGAATACGACGAAGTTGAAATTCCACGCTGGCGGCATGCGATCATTAACTTACCCCACCCTTTACTGAAGCAAGGCCTAGTTATTCTTGATACACCAGGTCTAAACGCCATCGGTGCCGAGCCTGAACTAACAATCAATCAGTTAGCAACAGCACATACGATTGTTTTTATTCTCTCGCAAGACACCGGTGTAACGGCTACGGATCTCGAATTATGGGAAAAGCACCTGGGTGGAGAAAAAAGCACCAGTGCTGATAAAAATCAACGAAAATTGGTTGCTCTAAATAAAATCGACGGCCTCTGGGATGGCATTCGTAGTGAGCAAGAAATTGAAAACGAAATAATGCAGCAAGTAATGCTGACCGCTAAAACTCTCAATTTAGACCCCGAAAACATTTATCCAGTTTCGGCTCAGAAAGGACTGTTGGCAAAACTGTCCGACGATAAGGAGTTGCTTAAACGAAGCAATATTGAATCGCTAGAGCATGCAATTGCTGATAAGTTAATACCTGAGAAGCGTAAGATTGTTGTTGAAAAGGTTCGTGGGTCGCTAGAAGGTATTCTTGATTCAGCCGGCTCGATTCTTGATAATAGATTGAAAGACGCTGACGATCATATTGCTGAGCTTAAACAGTTAAGCAGTAAAAACACTGATGTAATTTCTCATATTATGCTGAAAGTACAATCTGAGAAATCGTCGCTTGAAAAAGATATGCAACGCTATCAAGCATTACGCGCTGTCTATGCAAAAGAAACCAAGAAGTTAGTTAATATTTTAAGCCCTGAGCGCTTAGAAAAATTAGTCGCTATCACTAAACACAACATGTCGCGATGCGCCGCATCCGTGACTTTACAAAAGACTATTTCAAAATATTTTGAGCGTGTAAACCATTATATTGACTCGGCCATTGCACAAGCTAACGAAATCGCCGTCTTGTCTGAAGGCATCACGCGTGACTTCGAGCACGACCATGGTATTGCCAACTTTCGGGTGCGTCGTTTGCGCTTAGAAAAATTCAAACAAGAAATCAGTCGCTTAGAAGCTAAACACAGCAGCCTCAAACAAACCCGCACATTGTTTTTTCGCGAACAAATGTCAATTACCAACCGATTTTATGACTCTGTTTGTACGGTATCACGTAAGATTTTTTCGAGAGCTTTGCGCGACGCGACTAATTGGAATAGTAATTTAATGGTGCCGATGGAGACTTACGTGCGAGAACATCACACGCAACTTCGCCGTCGGCTAGAAAGTGTAAAACGAATCCATAAAGCCTCTGATACTGTAGAGCAGCGATTAGAGGAACTCTCTACAATGCAAATACGCTTACTAAGCCAGCACGATGAGTTCACAATTCGTCAAAATGTCTTGGTAAACTTGCTAATAGAAGCAGAAACAGCGAACACGCCTCCTGAGCTTGAAGATACCAACAGCAATGTTCTTTATTGGGAACACAAAGTTAATTTCTAAGCTTTTATTAATAAGCTGCT
>JAWUZB010000145.1:0-24082 GCA_034110505.1 Gammaproteobacteria bacterium | reverse complement strand
CTTCGATCCAGATGTTTACTGGCTTCGGGGTGAAAAGTAATTGAGGTCGCGCCAGCTTCAGCAAAATCAGGAATAAGTCGATCAACCGGTTCCACCATTAAATGCCCATCAATCGGTGCCGTAACACCGTGATCTCTCAATGCTTTGCAAACCAATGGGCCGATAGTAAGGTTTGGTACATAGTGATTATCCATCACAGCATAATGCACCCAATCAGCGCCTGCGGCCAAGACATTGTCAACTTCTTCGCCCAATTTTGCGAAATTGGCAGATAAGATAGAGGGGGCAATTATGTAATCGTTGGTCATTTGATCGGCCGTCTTGGTGTTTAGAATCACTCAACTTGATGGAACCGCAATTATAACTAAACTAATTGAAACTGCTACTGCAAAGCGCTAAATCGAGGCCTTACCACTGCCAGTAAACTCGATAAAAGACGGTATCCGCGAAGTTACATTCGATAAGCGTTAGCTTATTGTAATAAAAGAAACATCGAGCCGTTACCGCGCACAATATTAAGCATCAGTACTTGTTTACCTTCTATGGCTTTTCTTAGTGAGTCCATATTGGTTACTGATTTACGGTTAGCTGAGACAATTATGTCATTAGCACGAACGCCATGCTCCCATGCCACACTGCCTTGGCGTACTTGGCTAACCAACACTCCGCTTTCAACATTGGTGCTGACTTGACGCATATCACCCTCTTTAAAAGTCGCTCCTTCTAATTGGTGATGCAACATGTTGCCTCTACTAGACTCTCGTGTAGACGACTCAAGCACTGGCGCCAGCATCACCTTGCCACCCTCTCTGGCGACCGTCATATTAAGAATGTCACCGGCAAATTGCTGGCCAATAATAGCCCTTAGGTCATTGCTGCGAGATATTTGCTGAGTTCCGGCTTCTAACACCACATCGCCAATTTCTAAACCCGCTTTATCGGCACTAGAACCCTCGATCACATTACTGATAACCGCACCTCCCGCTTGCCGGATATTAAAAACGCGAGCCAAATCAGGGGTCAAGTCTTGAACCTGAACGGCTAAAAATCCACGTTGTGGTGTACCAAACTTGACCAAGTGCTCTTTGACTCGTAAGGCCATATTTACTGGGGTAGAAAAACCGATACGCAAGTTGCCCGCTGTTTGAGCCGACTTAGCTATGTTCAGACCAACCATTTCGCCTCTCAAATTAACTAATATGCCAGGCCCCGCAGCGGCATCGCTGCGAATAAAATTCTGATGAGCTTGTAGGCTATTATTGCGCGCCAATGCGCTTATTAACCCAGTAACCAAGGTATTTTCTTCACCTAAGGGATCACCGATTGACACCACAAAGTCACCTACTCTCAAGCTGTTAGAATCAGCTATGGCAATTGCGGTTAAACCGAGCACGTCAACCTTAATTAAAGCCACATCCGTGGCTGAGTCAGTACCAAGCACTTGCCCATCAACATCACGGCCATCATCGAGAGTCACCTTGACCTTGCTGACACCTCTAACAGAGTGCTCATTAACCAAAATCAACCCTTGTAATCCATCGACCACTACGCCAGTAGCAAACACCTCGCTGGCGCGGCCAGCGTTAGTGCGGCGCTGATCAAAGAAACGGCGGAAAAACGGATCATCCAACGGATCTCTTCGAGCCTGAGGCGGGGTGCTCACCGATATACGGACTAGGGATGCTTGTACGCGATCAATCATCGGCGCCAAAGATGGCAGCAACTGGCCATCTACCGCTAAGGGCAGATTTGCCTTAGCAGGCTGCAACGTCGCTACCGCCACTATAGCGCCGACCATCAGCGCTGAAATTACTATCTCTTTTACGTTCAAATCTCTAACTCTCTAACGTTCGGAAGGACCTTACTTAAGATGCTTTTACCGCATTTTATAGCAACTGACATTACTTAATGTTTTTTACCCCGTGAGGCACATGCCCTGTCGGTACATGCTGACGTGCAGAATCACAATGACCTTGCTGATCATCAAAAAAGATATCGGCACCAAAAGTGCGTAAAAACTCACCTTTGGGTAAACCACCTAAGAACACCGCTTCGTCAATACGGATGTCCCATGCTCGCAAAGTACGAATCACTCGCTCATGAGCCGGTGCTGACCTAGCGGTAATAATCGCTGTTCTAATTGGCGATTCGCCTTGCGGAAACTCTGATTGAATACGATGCAATGCCGATAACATATTTCTGAACGGTCCGCCGGGAAGTGGCTTTTTAGCCGCCCTAACTTCATGCTTAGCGAACTCTATTAGACCCTTCTCTTGGTAAACTAATTCAGCCTCATCAGAAAAAACAACCGCATCACCGTCAAAAGCAATACAAAGTTTGCCTTTGTTGGCGGCCGAATTTTTAGTATTTGAAGGCAGCATAGTAGCCGCCGCAAAACCAGCTCCTAAAGTACTGGCAACATCTTCGGGGTCGGTAGACAAAAACACGTCGGCGCCAAACGGTTCGACATATTTAAACGGACTACTGCCGTTAGTAAACGCGGCGCGCGTTATAGGTAATTGATGCTCTTGTATTGAGTTGAACACTCGCAAACTTGTATCGGCACTATTGCGCGACAGTAAGATCACCTCGACACGCTCGCGTGCCTCACCTAAGTCGTTCAAGCGCAAAAGCTTCTGCACCAGAGGGAATGCAGTTCCAGGTTTTAGTATTTCGTTCTCGCGTTCCAATTGGTAGCGACAATAGGCCTCTACACCCTCTTTTTCGAACACACGGTGACTTTCTTCGAGATCAAAAAGGGCTCTCGAAGAAATGGCTATAACCATTTTTTGCTTATCACTCATAAGACTATTTATTAATAACCGTGCATTTTTTACACCGGTAACAGGTGAGTAATGTTTTGTTGAACAAAATATTTATATCCAAATTGTCGATCTTTATTGCAGTCTATCAAGATTCTCGCAAACGCTGAATAAGCTAACAAACTATTTAGTTTTCGGTAGTAATTGATTAACTAGACAAGTATCT
Organism: Gammaproteobacteria bacterium; assembly: GCA_034110505.1. Classification (GTDB taxonomy): domain Bacteria; phylum Pseudomonadota; class Gammaproteobacteria; order Arenicellales; family Arenicellaceae; genus Arenicella. Next base: position 21,094 of record JAWUZB010000145.1, on the reverse strand, counting down.
ACTGAAAGGTGTTTTTAGGGTGGTAGGCATGTTGAGTTTTACAAAACTCGATCACCTGCGCCTGATCCTCAGCAAAGCTAGCGAGGGGCATACGCGGAGGCAGAATGGTAAAAGCTTTATCGACGAAGTTTGGCCCAGCCAAAACAATTGGCACATTGGCTTTTCTCGCGAGGTGGTAGTAGCCACTTTTCAGAGTCGATTTGAAGCCCCTAGTGCCCTCAGGCGTGATCAATAAGCGTAATTGGTCAGCTTGTTCAAGTTTTTCGGCAATTGAGTCGACAAAGTTAGTCCGTTTTCGCCGGTTGACCGGCAGCACACCAAGAAACGAACATATATGATTAATCGGCCAAATAAAAAACACGTCTTTGGCAAAAATCTTAACATTTAAGTCCAATGTTTGAATCGCCAACCAACCATAAAAAAAGTCCCAGTTACTAGTATGTGGCACACCGACAAAAATATATTTCTGTGCTATTGGTGGCTCACCGATAATGCGCCAACCGAGCAACTTAAACAGAATGTATTTGCAAATTTTTTGTTTCACGAACGAACCCCAAGGCTCTAAGAGCGTAATCAGCCGTCATAATAAAGCAAATTAACCATCGAAACTCGAATATTGCCCGCGCATACATCGTCTAGCATCGGTCGCACGCGCTTAAAAAAGCCCCAGCTGAGGATCTTCTCGACCTTGGCTGGAGCTAATTAACCGCTTACTTGGGTCTTCATTCTGATTGGTAGCTTGCAAGTTTGCCAAGCTAATACCGATTAGCCTTATCGGTCGTTTACCGACCTCAGTTTTACGTAACAACTCAGGCAGAATGGCACTAATTTCTTGTTTTGAGGTACAGCCAAAGGTGGTGGTCTTACTGCGTGTATTGAGCTGAAAGTCAGAGTACTTAACCTTCAACGTAACGGTTTTAGCGCGCAATTTTTTCGCATCAAGAATCACCTCTAAACGCTCTGCAATACCAAGCAAGGTTTGCCAGATCGCCGCTTTGTCAGTTAAATTGCCTTCGAATGTAGTTTCTTTACCAATCGATTTGCGCACGCGATGAGTGCGAATAGGGCGATCATCAATGCCGCGCGCCACACGGTAATAATACCCGCCAGTTTGTCCAAACTCAGTTTGTAGCTGTACCTCGCTTAAACGCTTTAAATCAGCGCCGGTAAAGATACCCAAAGCATGCATCTTTTTTTCGGTAACTTTGCCGACACCAAAAAATTTACGTATTTCCAATTGCTCAATAAACGCCTCGGCGGCCTCCGGCCGTATCACATAAATACCATCGGGCTTGTCCATGTCTGACGCGATTTTTGCCAAAAACTTGTTAAATGAAACACCAGCCGAGGCGGTTAAATTTAGTTCTTGTTTGATTTGCTGCTTGATTAATCTTGCCACTTCGGTGGCCGAGCCAACTTCTTTGGCGCACTCGGTAACATCTAAAAAAGCTTCATCTAAGGACAAAGGTTCGATCATGTCGGTAAAACCTTTGAATACCCTATGAATACCGGCCGACGCCTCTCGATAAGCCTCAAAACGATGCGGCACAAAGATCGCGTCTCTGCATAGCTTTGCTGCCTGAGAACATGGCATTGCCGAATGCACACCAAACTTTCGAGCTTCGTAGCTACACGCGGCGACAACACCACGACTCTCTGGGCGCCCACCGACAATAACTGGCAACCCACGCAACTCAGGAAAATCTCGTTGTTCCACCGAGGCAAAGAATGCATCCATATCGATGTGTATTATTTTTCTCATAGCGGCGATTGCGTTGCCCCTAGCCGATTTGCCAATCAATCCGATCGCTGCCGGTATCGGCTAAGTAATCATTCGCCTTAGAGAAGTGTTTACAGCCGAAAAAACCCCGATAAGCCGACAACGGTGAGGGGTGAGGTGCACTAAGTACTAAGTGTTTATCGGTATCTATCGAACCACCTTTGTTCTGCGCATAAGCTCCCCACAACATAAACACCACGTGGTCGCATTCGACATTTATCAGGTCGATCACTTTGTCAGTAAAACGTTCCCAGCCTTTGCCCTGATGACTACCAGCATTACCGTGCTCTACACTTAATACAGCATTTAATAGCAACACTCCTTGTTGTGCCCAGCTCATCAGATATCCATGATCGGGCGCGCTAAGACCAAGATCTGTGCTCAGCTCTTTATAAATGTTGCGCAACGATGGCGGCACTTTAACCTCAGGCATCACGCTAAAACTTAAACCATGAGCCTGTTGCGCGCCATGATAAGGGTCTTGACCCAGTATCACTACCCGCACCGATGCCAGTGGAGTGGCATTAAAAGCGGCAAATAGTTTATCGGCGCTCGGGTAAATTATCTTACCCTGTGATTTCTCAGATCGAAGAAACTGAGACAGCAAGCGACTATAGTCTTGCTCGAACTCTGACTGTAAATGCCTTAGCCATTGAGTGTTTAAATCGGCCGTTTTTAGTTCCATAGTGTTTTAACAGATTGCTCCAACTTTAAAAAATCCACGGCGATACTGTGCAAGATTTGTGCTAATCAAATTAAGAAATCTTAACTGGTCTTTGGTCATTCTAAATAGGAAAAATCGTGATTGAAACGATTTTATGGCTATTTCCCTCGGTTTTAAGTATTGTTTAGATCAGTTACCAATCTAACTAAAAGTTCATTTACGCTGGTTAGCGGTTGCCGAAGAGTAAGTCTTATTATGTCTTTACTTCGGCTCGTTAGACTAATCTCCATCGGTCGTAATCACAACCCTACGTTATGTGGTGGCCGATAAGAAATAAATATAACTACCCAAATCGAGGAACCACTATGTTATCGACAAAATCAGTTTTACCAAATTTTTTAAAGACACTACTTATTACTTCTATGGCGTTCGGCAGCGTTGCAGCGTATGCCGGTCATCACCTAGAGGGCGAGAAAAAAGTTGGCGATATGAAAGAGATGAAGGCCGATAAAATGCATAAAGAGCATGACGCCAAACATGAAATGACCAAGGAAATGCATAAAGAGCATGATGCCAAACATGAAATGTCTGATGAAGCCGCAAAAGGCATGATGGATGCTGAAGAAAAAACCGCACCCGAAGAATAAATCACCGTTTAGTTTTGCTCTAAGGCTCTTCGTTCACGAAGGGCCTTTTTTATCTCTGCGAGGTTAATCTAAGGTCTGGTTCTATTGTTTACTAGTATCTATATCCTATCGTTCAAAAGCTGCTTTATACTATGCTGCTTAACAACAAATTTTTCTAACCAACTCTGGGAGCACAACCATGATTAAAGTAGGCGATTCAATTCCTGCAGCAAGTATCACTGTTATTTCAAAAAGCGGCCAAGACAGCGTCTCAGCAGCCGATTACTTCGCTGGCAAAAAAGCCGTGCTATTTGCTTTACCTGGCGCCTTCACACCAACCTGCTCTGAAGCCCACTTACCTGGCTTTGTAGTAAAATATGACGACATAATTGCCAAAGGCGTAGACCTTGTTGCATGCCTATCTGTCAACGATGCCTTCGTTATGAAAGCATGGCAAAATGCGCAAAATGCTGAACATCTTGCGATGATCGCAGATGGCGGCGCAGCATTAACCAAAGCCATGGATCTAGTCTTAGATACCGCTGATTTCGGTGGCATTCGCTCTCAGCGATACTCGATGATTATTGATAACGGTATTGTGACGCACCTAAACGTCGAAGAAGGTGGCTTTGAAGTCAGTGATGCCGACACTATATTAAGCCAACTTTAACGCTTATTAGTTTGTAGCTAATAGCCCACTCAGGCGTTAGCTATAAACGCTTAGGTCCGCAATTTCCGCAAGCTTAAGCCGCTGTGCCGTTATGCACAACATTGGTTTAGCATAGCGAGGTAAATTTATTTACTTTGCTTTTGCACAGGGATCATGACTTCGTTTCGCCTCAACGACCATGGCACCCATGGATCGTCATACCCGGCATACCTAGCCTCACCAATGGCGTTATAGCCTTGTTCATTTATCCAGCTTTCAAGCTTACTCTGATGGTCCTCATGGGCCGCCTCATTGCCTCTTCCTGAAAAGCGTATCGTAGCCAGTAGCTCGCCTGGAACTTGACGTATCATAACATCGGGATTGTTAGGTTTTGGTAAGGTCTCTTTAGTCCACTTTGCCGGCATTATAAAGCTCACTACCCAGTCTTTATTTTCTTGCTTGACCCTTGTCACTGGCGCCGTCATTTCAATTTTAATTGATTCGGTTTGTGTAACCGATGCGGTCCTCTCAATTTTTTCGGTCGCCTTGTTATTGCCGAAAATATAATCGGCAAGCGGCCTAAAGCCGTTATTCCCCGCTTTACGCATATCCCCACTGACCGTTACTTCGGCCACTAACGTAGGCTGATATTGGCGCAATTCAAACTTATCGTCTTTAAGAATAACGCTATGCGGTGGCTCATCGGTAGCTTTGGCAGACAACGACAAAACAGAAAGTATAAGGCCTAACATTGCAATGGCTCGCATTGACAGTCCTCCTGAGGGATTGTTCCAATTTACATTATTATTAAGCTATAGAAATGGCTTAATGCTTCTTTGCAGTTACTGACGACACCGCGGCAATGACCACAATTGGCTACGTCAATCACTATAATCTTGTATCAATTAGATTATAACTCGACAGATGTGATTGTCCGCTGGAGGTTTATTACTAAACCGTTCATTTAAAGCCGCCGTGATTCAAATTTAACGCATCTGCTAGCACAATCAATCTATTGGTTTTCGTCACTTCGCACCTTATATACTTGTTTCACCATTCTACGGAGAGTCGAAATGAACAAACTGTTTCTATTGTTAGCCGCGTTATCGTGTTTGATCTTATCAAACCCGGCATCCAGTAAAACCGCGGATCTGCCCTTTAGCGTTACCACAGTGGCCGAACTTGATGAGCCATGGGCAATGACCTTTCTACCTGATGGGCAGTTACTTGTTACTGAGAAGGCTGGGCAACTGTTACTAGTCTCTCAAAGCGGCGAGATCTCCAAGCCATTTTCGGGTTTGCCCGAGATTGCTTACGGCGGACAAGGAGGCTTAGGCGATATTGTTTTACACCCTAATTACTCAAGCAATCGCTTAATTTACATAAGTTATGCCGAGTCTGGCGAAGGCAATCAATATGGTGCTGCGGTGGCTCGCGCAATACTTAATTTCGATGATAAGCAACAAGGCGTATTGGAAAACCTCGAGGTGATCTGGCGGCAAAGTCCGAAGGTCAGTGGCAAAGGCCATTACGGTCACCGCATGGCTTTTGACGATCAAGGATTTCTGTTTATATCTTCTGGGGAACGCCAGAAATTTGACCCTGCGCAAGATATGACAGGCAACCTAGGCAAAATTATCCGCTTACACGATGACGGTTCGATTCCTGACGACAACCCGTTTTTTAAAGAGGGCGGTGTCACCGCTCAAATTTGGTCTAGTGGCCATCGCAATCCCCTGGGTTTAGCTTTTGACGATCAAGGTAGGTTGTGGAATACAGAGATGGGCCCACTGCATGGCGATGAGTTAAACCTAGTAAAACGCGCTAAAAATTATGGCTACCCTACTGTTTCAAATGGCGATCATTACAGTGGCAAGAAAATCCCAGATCATGATACGCGGCCTGACTTCGAAGCACCAAAGACTTGGTGGAAACCGACCATAGCGCCTGCAGAGCTAATTTACTATTCAGGCGACATGTTTGTAGATTGGCGTAATTCGTTTTTAATCGCAGGTCTTAAACCGAAAGCCATCATTCGCGTTGTGATTGATGACGAGAGCGCCAAAGAAGTTGAGCGCTTCGATATGGGCGTTCGGATTCGGGAAATTGAGCAAGGCCCTGATGGCGCTGTTTGGGTTTTAGAAGACGGTACCGAGGCTAAGCTTCTAAAGCTGACAAGGTAAATAGTTTGTTGAACGTTGAAACCAACTAAGTTGGTTTCAACGCTGGTTTCAACTAGGGCTCTCATTAAACCCTCTCGGTCTAGCGTCTTTACCACTTCTCGGCGATCAACGCCAAGGAGCCAGAGACAATACCGCCGAAAACCTCGGCAAACATAAACCCACCGATTAATGCCGCCGACATGAAAGTTCGCTTTTGACTAGGTTAGCGATAGGAAAAAGCCGGCAATCGCGGCACTCATCAAGTTAGCCATAAACGCCGCGGTTACCGCTCTCAACCCCATGCGGGCAACATCAGAGCGTCGGTGTGGGGCGATTGTGGCTAAGCCACCTAGCAAAATCGCAATTGACGAAAAATTGGCGAAACCACACAGAGCAAAGGTGACAACCGCTTGAGTATGAGCACTCATTAATTCTTTTTGAGCTTGGAAATCTAAAAACGCGACAAACTCGTTCAATACTAATTTCTGCCCAATCATGCTGCCAGCAACCGCACTCTCACTCCATGGAACACCAAGAATAAAAGCCACTGGGCGAAAGAGTTGGCCGAGAATACCTTGCATTGATAACTCAGGCATACCAGCATAACCGCCGACCCAGCCAAGCAAACCATTCAACATAGCGATTAGCGCGACGAAAGCGATCAGCATGGCACCAATATTTACAGCTAGCTGTAAACCTGCAGCAGCGCCACCCGCTGCGGCGTCAATAAAATTGGCGTATTGCTCTGTTTCTTGCTCAACTACTTCTTCGTGATTATCTATTTCTTGAGTTTCAGGAAGCAATAATTTAGCCATTAAAAAACCACCCGGCGCAGCCATAAAACTAGCCGCTAGTAGGTATTTCATTTCCACGCCTAGAGCGACGTATCCAGCCAGCACTGAGCCTGCAACGGTCGCCATACCGCCGACCATAACGGCGAATAGTTCTGAATTCGACATCTTACCAACGAATGGTTTAATCACCATTGGCGCTTCGGTTTGGCTGACAAAGATATTGGCAGTAGCCGACATCGACTCTGCGCGGCTAGTGCCTAGTAGCCATTGCAAGGCACCGCCAACAACTCGAATCACCCAGCCCATAATGCCGACGTAATAGAGCACGGAAATGAGACTCGAGAAGAAAATAATAATCGGCAGCACTTGTAACGCGAAGACAAAGCCGATGCCATCACTGGATGCTCGACCAAGATTGCCGAACAGAAAGTCGATGCCGCTTTGCGCGTATGACAACACACCTGAGACCCCACCTGACAAACTTTCAAGCACACTGCGTCCAATCGGAAAATACAAAGCAAACGCGCCAATCGCGAATTGCAACAAAAACGCGACGACGATGGTGCGCCAGTTTATATCGTTTCGGTGCTTAGAAATCACATAGGCAACGCTAAGAAGAACAAGTATGCCAAATAGGCTGATCAGAGTAGTCAATGCAATCTCTCTTTATAATAATTAGGTGTGCAAGGCGAGTAATTTAAACTCGATGCTGTTCAAATAGTAATTTGCCGAAGTGACGACTTGATATGTTCTTTAACCATGTCAATCGCCACCCGATTTCGTCCACCGCCAGTAACAACGATATGCGCGTGCTGCTTAGAGGGTTCAATATGTTCGTAGTACATTGGTCGAACAGTCGCTTTATATTGCTCTGCAACCGATTGAAAGCTGCGCCCACGCTCTTGTGTATCTCGCTCGATACGTCGTAGCAAGCAAATATCAAGCGGTGTATCAATAAATACTTTTACATCGAACAATTCGCGTAACGCAGGATCACTTAGCAATAAAATACCTTCGACTATAACGAATTCAGCGGCTAGCACATGCCGAATACCCGCGCCTCTTGTATGATTGGCAAAATCGTAGACTGGCACATCGACTTCCTGGCCATTTTTAAGCGCCAGAATATGCTCTACCAATAATTCGTGTTCAAAGGCGCTAGGGTGATCATAGTTGGTTTGTGCTCGAACCGACATTTCTAAATGGCTTTGGTCTCGATAATAAGCGTCTTCTTCGAGTACAGCTAATGGCCGCCCTTCTAATTCGGCTGACAACTCTTTATAGACCGTTTGTGCAAACAACGTTTTACCTGAGGCCGAGGCGCCGGCGATGGCGATGATAGATCTGGACATTTGCTCTCCAAGTGAGCGACTAAACTGTCGCTACTTTACCACACCCGAGACACCGATACCTCGCGGGTCTGAGGCCGTATTAGTGTCACCCTTGATGGACTCAATTAATTGCAAATCGCCAAATTCCCAGGCATGTGGTTGCACTCGATAACCTTTTTTATTTAGCGCTACCTTGGTGTTTTCGGCTAAAGGAATATCGATACTAGTGGTAATTAAATCAGGCGGTAGCAATTGATGGTGAAAACGACTTGCCGAAACTGACTCAGCGGCCGACATACCATTATCAATGACATTGATAATGCCTTGAAAAACTGAGGTAAAAATAGTCGACCCACCTGGCGTACCGATCACCATACGAACATCATTGTTTTTTAGCAGAATAGTTGGGCTCATGGATGACAACATTCGTTTCGACGGTTGAATCTCGTTCGCCACGCCACCGACCACGCCATAGATATTAGCCACACCTGCTTTAGTACTAAAATCATCCATTTCATTGTTCAAAATAAACCCAGCACCTTCAACCACTACGCCACTACCGTAATCCCAGTTAATAGTGTAAGTGTTTGAAACTGCATTACCCCACTGATCAACGATCGAAAAATGGGTAGTACTCGGCGAGTCTAAACCAGGTTTGGCATGCTCCAGAGTGCTTATCGAATCAGTCTTAACTTCGCTTGCGCGACGTTGAATATAAGCATCACTGATTAGTTCCTTAATTGGCACGTCAAAAAAATCTGGATCACCAAAGTATTCAGCTCGATCAGCAAAAACACGTTTCTCCATTTCGGCGATAAGATGGATGTATTGTGCTGAGTTTGGCGTAACCCCAGAAAATTCATGGTCTAACCACTGCTTCATTTTAAGCAGCTGAATTACCGCGAAGCCTCCAGAGCTTGGCGGCGGTGCGGTGACTACCTGGTAGTCACGCCAATTAGCAATCAGTGGAGCTCGCCAGATAGCCTCATAGTCTTGCAGGTCTTGAGCACTTATTAAACCGTTGTCGCGCAGCGATTGCGCGACTAGCAATTCCGCTGTTTTACCTCGATAAAAATCATCCTGCCCATGCTTAGCAATGCGCCGAAGCACTGCTCCTAAATCAGCTTGCTTAAACACTCCGCCATCCGCCATCGCCGCAAAGTGTTCAGCAAAATTAACCTTGCCCTCAAACCATTCGATAGTCTCAACGATACCTTTGGCCTTTTTTGGATGAACTTGGAAGCCCTGCTCGGCGTAGACGATTGCTGGAGCGATCAGACTGCCCCAAGGCTTAGAACCAAATTGCTGATGGGCTTTCCACAAACCAGCCACTGTGCCAGGCACGCCAGCGGCGCGAATTCCGACTAAACTGGATTTTTCAATCACCTCACCATTGGCGTCGAGATACATATCACGAGTGGCCTTCAGAGGCGCTTTTTCACGGTAGTCTAAAAAGTGATTTTGACCATCCATGTGTGCCAACATAAACCCACCACCGCCGATATTACCGGCCTCGGGAAAAGTAACCGCCAGCACAAACGCGGCGGTAACCGCCGCGTCGACGGCGTTACCACCGTTGCGTAAAACCGCTGCAACAGCTTTTGCCGAATATTGATCAGGCATTGCATACGCCGCGACTTGAGCTGACTTCTGCGGCTCTGGTTGGCTAACACATGAACCTAAAAGTAAAAGACTAAGAACTAGAAGAGTTCTTTGGCTTGATCGTAAATTGCGAAGCATCATAATTAGATTAGAGTTGTTAACTATCCAATTAACATACTCTAATTAACTCAAATCACAAAACGACATAGTAAGGTCAGTAGCAGACCTTATCTTAAACAGATACGGAGACTACAAAAATACCCAAATCTTATCCCTTTGAGTGACTCTCAAAGGTTTAGGTGGCCGTCTTTTCAAGCGGCAGGTAGCCACCAAGACTATCGAAGCTAGAAATCAATTGCCGCTGCTGACGACCTAGCTCGCCATCGTTATAAAAAGGAGCTTTAGATGCATCGACTTTATAGCTCATATTTTCAAGGTTTTTATCAAAGCGAGGATCACTAACCTTAATATTACGAGTTTGATACGAAAATTTTGCCAATTCAATCGGGTCTAAAGTGTGGCTAAAGCGAGTAAATCCTTTGAACGTTACTAATTCATCAACAAAACGATCGCTGCGTGCAATCAGTGCGTTAATCAGTTGATGGACAAAGTCACGTTTATCGTGGTGCTGGCAAATAACCGAGATTGAACTGTCTTCTAACTCTAAAAAGTGTAGCGAACGACCAACAACCCGCAATTCAAATAAGCGCTTACGACCAAGTTCGATTTTGTGTTGGATTTCAAACGTATATCCAGCAAAGCTTATATCGTTAAGTTGCGCTTCCACATCTAACGCTGAGGCCTTGGCTAAGGTTGATTCGTTACCCGCCATTAGCGGTAAATCTAGGTGGCAATTAAACGGCGTTGTAACACGAGAACTCTGATCTATTCGAACTGAAAATAGTTCGCGAGCTTCGTGCTCACGTGCTTTTTTTACCGCCAACAAGGCTGTTTGAACAATTTCGGAGGTTGGGGTGGTGGGCTCAATTATCCAGCGACGACTGTAGACAATTTTGTCCTTCATCGCCATTTCGGCCGACCTAGGGTAATTTTCTTTACCTAAGATACCGACCACCAGATACAAACATGAACCTTCTTGACCAGCAAATAATTGGTAACCGCACGGCACTGAAACTTGCGTTATTACGTTACTTAAATTATCAAGCTTACGATCAACGTCTAAGTACTGCTGAGGAACCGCCTCTTCTCCGTTTGCTAAACGAATTGTCGGCGAAAATGCCAACGCCGTTTCACCAAATTCATTCTGTTTTGGCTTATCAGCTACCGGCTGCTTTGAAATAAAATTTAAAATTGGAGCACTCATAAAAATCACCACACTCGGAACAAGTCATCAGTTTCTCCACCTATACAGAGAGTTTCACATTATGCAGGCTACGAGTGAAATTAATGTTGCAACTATGTGAAGATTTTTCAACTGGGTTTGTTTGTCAATCGGTTAATATTGACAACCCCAGTCACCAGTGCCGTACCGAGCAAAACGATTGCCATACCGACCATCATCATCAAGGTAATTTCTTCATTAATAAATAAGGCTCCCCAAAGTGAACCAAACATTGGGATTAAAAAGGTCACAGTAATTGCTCGAGTGCTGCCGATCTCAGCGAGCAAGCGAAAATACATTAAATAAGCAAGGCTAGTACATAGCACCGCCAATGCCAATAAAGCCATCCACGCTTCGAAGCTTGGCATTTGCGATGGCAGGAACCAAAAAAGTAACGGCAACAAACAGACCGCTGCGGATAACTGACTAAAGGTTGCAATACCCAGAGCCGATACCTCACTTAGCCTCTCTGCCGTGTAATTAGCCGCTATTGCGTACAATAAAGGGGCAAACGCAGATGCGGCTATCGCCCATATCTTGCCTTGCGCTGGCACCGCCAACTCATCGGCGACAAGCAGTACAACGCCGATAAAGCCAACAATCAGCCCAATAACGCCATTTAGTGCCAGTCTATTTTTAAGCCAAAGCCAAGCAACAACAGCGCCCCATATTGGCGCTGTACCGTTCAATATAGCGGCCATTCCGCCGGTAATATAGAGCATTGAATAGGCAAAAAGAACAAACGGAATAGCCGAATTAAGCAAACCAACAACAACAATTCTTCGCCAATGCTGCGTCACTTGTTTTCGATTCAAAGCCGATTCCCCGAACCACCAAAAGGGCAACAGTACCAAGCCCGCGATTAGCACTCGTGCCTCAATCAATGCCACCGCCCCAAACTCAGGCACGGCGATGCGCATGAATAAAAACGACGCTCCCCAGAGCGCTGCCAATACCACCAGTTCAATCATGTTCTTAGCCGACATTGACCACTCACTCCTTTGGTCGTGAAGTGTAAAGCACTGCCCAACAAACACTAGTTGTTTTCACCAGTTCAATATATACGCTAGTAACTGACATTGAGCATGCAAATATGATGGTAATATAAGGGCACTTACAATTAAAAAATATCAACGAGGCAAAATTCTTATGCAACGCAACAATCAATTATTTTCAAATATCTCATCTGAAGGCCAATTAGAGTTTTCTCTTCGCGAGGTAGAAGTGCCTGCGCCAAAGCCTCATGAGGTAGTCGTTCGCATTGAAGCCGCGCCTATCAACCCATCAGATATGTGGCCAATGTTCGGCCCGGCTAACCTAGCCGAAGCAACGCTAGAATACAGTGACGATAAAAAAGTTTTAAGCGCGCCTCTTTATCCAGGGATGGCCTCGCGCGTTAGCTCACGCCTTGACCAAATGTTGCCGGTTGGCAATGAAGGAGCAGGCACCGTAATCGCTGCTGGCGAGAGTGATGCGGCACAAGCATTAATGGGCAAGACAGTAGCGGTTCTATCGGGTGCCACATACGCCGAATATTGTTGTGTTCCAGTTCAAGCCTGTATGGCTCATAACGAAGGTACAACAGCAGCTCAGGCAGCATCGTCGTTTGTAAATCCACTGACCGCGTTAGGCATGGTTGACACTATGCGAATGGAAGGCCATACCGCCTTAGTTCATACCGCCGCAGCATCGGGTTTAGGTCAGATGTTGAACAAGATTTGCATCGCTGAAGATGTGCCTTTGGTGAATATTGTACGCAGCCAGGAACAAGTAGATATCCTCACTGAAATTGGCGCTAAGTATATTTGTAACTCGTCGTCTGATAGTTTTAAGAAAGATTTACTAAAAGCCATTGACGAAACCGGCGCAACCTTAGCATTTGATGCAATTGGCGGCGGTGACATAGTCAGCGACATCCTCACTGCAATGGAACGCGTAGGCAGCAAAGACGCGGTTGGCTTTAACACTTATGGCTCACCCTCGAACAAGCAAGTCTACATCTATGGCGGCCTAGATTTTTCACCAACGGTACTTAATCGTGCTTATGGCATGTCATGGGGCATCGGTGGTTTTTTACTAATGCAATTCTTAGGCAAGATAACGCCACAACGCGTTGGCGAACTGCACAAAAGAGTTGCTGATGAAATCAATACAACGTTTGCTAGCCACTTCACTGAAGAGCTTAGCTTTAAGCAAGCCATGACACCTAGCTATGTGGCTAAATACAACGCCAAAAAAACCGGCGAGAAATTTTTAATCAAGCCGTCGTTAGGCGTCTAAAAGTCAGCTCGCATCGCGAACAATAGAGTGAAAAGGATCATCCAAAGTCGCGCTTACCGTCGAGCTAAACGCTTGGTAAGTGCGACGGTTGAGAGGCCCTCTAGGTTGCTTGATTTGGCCAACATGGCACAAAAAAAAGCCAACAAGCATGCGCAAGGAAAACTGGCCGACGTTATACAACCCATCAAAGCGTCTTATCGACTCATTCGCGCCTACGCAAATGGCACCTATCGCAATATTTCGTTGGAGAATTTTGGTTTAATTGTCGCGGCCATCATCTATTTTGTGATGCCCATAGATGCATTACCTGACTTTATTGCCGGTCTTGGATTTGCCGATGACGCCGTCGTGCTGATTTGGACTTTCAGTAAAGTTTCAGAAGAATTAGAGCGCTTCTTAGACTGGGAATCAGCAAAGAAGCATAAAGACGAGCAGCCCCCTAGATTGACCAAAAAATAGGCTGTTAACGCTCTCACCGTCGTTGAAACGCGACAGCAATATGATCACAGCTCCGCATAATTTGCTTATATAAATCTGATATGTTGGGTAACAAGCCCTAACCGGCCACTATTTAGCTGGCATTTCCATGCGAATCTTAATTTTTACATCAATCTTGAAAATATTAGGCACTTTCCCTTAGCACTGGAGTTATGCTTAGGGCTCTCAATAAAAATTAACAATTAGAAAATACAGAAAAAGGATCATGGCCGAAGAACAAAGAACTCCTACCCTCACCGAACTCAGCGTAAGCGCTCACGCAGCTCTAAAGATGGACCCCAAAGGGGCCCTCAAAATTGCCGCTCAGCAGCATATGATTAACTTAAAGGTCAGTGAAGTAGGCATGGCCGTAAGCAGCTTTCCAGTATTTATAAGTCGCATTTCTGACAAAGCTGATTGGACCCTCTCAGCGGTTAACAGTTTCGAGATCGGCGATAACTTATTTGTCGAAGACGACGCTTGGACTGGAACGCATTTGCCGATCGGCATGCAAACCTACCCGTTCTTTTTGATGCGCTCACCAACTGATACAAAAAATTTCACTATTGGCATCGACGAGAAAAGCAGCGCCTTTTCAAAAGATCAAGGTGAAGCGCTATTTGAAGATGGCAAAGCCTCTATTCGCTTAAGCCAAGCGACAGCCCAACTTGAGTTAGAAGTGAAGCACGACGTGCAAACTTATAAATTTACCAAGAAAGCCGAAGAGCTTGGTTTGATTAAAGCGATTGACCTACAAGTGCAGTATCATAATGGCCGTATTAATACTCTTAAAGGCTTAAATACGATCGACGAATTAGCACTCTACGAACTTGATACCGAAAAATTCGAAGAGCTACGAAAAGAAAGCTATCTGTTACCATTATATTCAATGTTAACTTCGATCTATCAGTTTAATAACTTAATAAAGTTACATAACATGAAAAATTCTGATAACACTATTGCTCAGGTAAAGTTAGAAGTGCCTAAGGAAGAAACAGCCGAAGCCTAACCTGACTCGCTTCGAATACGCAGAACGTAAGGCCTCAGACCTTATTCTGGGGCCTTTTTATTTGCCTACAATAACGCCCATCGTCGGCATAAGAAAACAATAAATCAAGTTTAGCAATCCACTTCTATACGTTGACGGGGTGTCTACTAATGCTATGTAATAGTATTGGTAATACTATAAAAACAAAATAAAAGGAGATGTACAGGTGTCTATCAAAAAAATATGGCTCAGCGTGGTGCCCAGCTTAGCTATACTACTGTCTTTTAATGCGTTCGCAGCAGACCCACTAACCACCGATAACTTTGTGCTTATCGACCATCAAGGTAAAGCTCACGAGCTGTACTACCATAGTGACGATAAAGCGGTGGTTATTGTCGCCCAAGGTAATGGCTGCCAGATTGTTAGATCTAACTTAGAAGACTTGAAGTCAATACGTGCCGACTTTGCTGATCAGGGTGTTGAAATACTTATGCTCAACGCCAACATGCAAGACACTCGCGCGACAATCGTAGCGGAAGCAGAAGAATGGGGGGCTGACTTTCCGATCATGAAAGATCGTACGCAAATCATCGCCCGCTCATTAAAGCTAAGCCGAACCGGTGAGGTACTGGTGATTGACCCCAGAAATTGGCAGGTCGTGTATCGCGGTCCGCTCAGTGACCGAGTCGATTTTGAGCGTCAAAAAGACACCGCCAGCAAGCGCTATGTTCGTGACGTTCTAGATGCATTAGTGGCGGGTGAAGAAGTCACTCCGAGCACCGTTAACGCTCCAGGCTGCATCATTAACTACGACATTGTCGACCTAGCAGCGGTTAGCTACAGCGACACTATCGTACCGATTCTTAAAGAAAATTGCGTCGCCTGCCACGTACAGGGTGGCATCGCACCATGGGCAATGTCTGAGTACGCAATGATCAAAGGTTTTGCGCCTATGATGCGAGAAGTTGTGCGCACCAAACGTATGCCTCCTTGGCATGCCGATCCGGACATCGGCCATTGGCGCAATGAAGTGGGCATGAGCGACGAAGATACTCAAACATTGATTGCTTGGATCGAAGCTGGCGCACCGCGCGGTGAAGGCGACGACACGCTAAAGCAAATCCCACCGCTTGACAACCAATGGACCCTAGGTAAACCTGATCTAGTCGTCGACATTCCGGCTTTTGAAGTACCGGCCACGGGCACAGTAGACTATCAGTTTCCAAACGTTGCCAACCCTTACGACAAAGATGTTTGGGTTGTTGCCGCCGAAGTCATCCCTGGTGACCCAAAAGCGGTGCACCATATTCTAGCGGGCTCGTCAGAGAAGCAACCGCAAGGCCGGTTATCGGAAATTTTTGAAAACTTCATCATCACCTATGCACCGGGTAACGAAGCCTCCACCATGCCCCAGGGAACCGGCGTTTTTGTACCAAAGGGCGGCGTTTATCAATTTCAAATTCACTACACACCTTATGGCAAAAAGACCGTAGACCAAAGTAAAATAGGCTTGTACTTCTCAGACAAACCACCGGCTAATTTTTATCGCGAACAGGTTATCGTGAATTTTGAGCTAGCCATTCCAGCGAATGCCGAACAGCACGAAGAAAAGGCCTATTTCTTGTTTGACAAAGATGCTGACATCCACGCGCTTTTCCCGCACTCGCATTGTCGCGGTGTAAGTTCTACCTTTGAAGTTCAATACCCGGATGGCACGGTTGAGACCATTTTATCGGTACCTAACTATGACTTTAACTGGCAGCGTACTTATCAATTTACCGAACCAAAGCGTGTGCCTGCTCGTTCAAAAATGGTTCACCGGACCATTTATAACAACTCTGCCAAGAACCGTGGCAACCCGGCGCCGGATGCAGGTGTTTATTGGGGCTTACAGTCAGAACAAGAAATGCTTTATGGTTCGGTAGGCTACAGTTGGGTTGATGAAACTACCGCCAAGCCAATTCATAACTCAGATCGCGCGGACTTATTTCAATTGATGGGCGTAATGGACCAAGATATGGATGGTAAAATTGCCAAGTCAGAACTGACGCGTGATTTGAGCCGAGCATTCGCTGACAATTTTGACAAATTCGACGCCACTAAAGATGGTCTATTAAATCTTCAAGAACTTGGTGGGTTACTACAAACAGCTCGTCAAGGGCGCCAGCAATAGAGGCTTCATATGAGTGGTTCAGATAAAAAAATACCTCGCTTGGCGGATAACTATTCCGCCGAGGCTATCGCCCAACGTCAGCGTTTTATCGCCGAAAAGACCGGTGTTGAATTAAAGCATGTTGCGCATTCGTCGCAAGACCTTGAAAGCCTTATGGGTAATATCGAAAACCCAATTGGCGTGGCTCAAGTACCGATCGGTTTAGCTGGCCCGGTACGTATTAATGGCGAGCACGCCAAAGGTGATTTTTACATTCCTATGGCAACTACTGAAGGCACTTTAGTAGCCAGTTATAGCCGAGGCATGCGCGTGTTATCGGAAATCGGCGGTGTTAAAACCACGGTGATCGAACGCTACATGCAACGTGCGCCGGTATTCCATTTCAATAACGCACAAGACGCACGTGATTTTGGAGTGTGGTTTGACGAGAATCTAGATACCATTCGTCAAATAGCCGAATCAACTACCTCGATTGGAAAGTTATCGCATGTAGAACAGTACGGCGTGTCGCGCATGCGCTTTGTGCGATTTAACTACACTACTGGTGATGCGGCTGGGCAAAACATGTGTGGCAAAGCCACATTCGCTGCCTGTAATTGGATCGCTGACAACTATCCAAAGCTCAATCGCTATACCTTATCAGGTGCAATCGATACGGATAAAAAGCACTCTCAATTAAACACACTTCACTCAAGAGGCGCTCGTGTTGTTGCTGAAGCCGTGCTACCTCGAGAGGTGGCTTTAAAGCTACTACGCGTTGATACCAAGGCACTATTCGATGCTCGGCAAGTTAATAACGTTGGCGGCATGCTTGCTGGTACTAGCAACAATGGCGCGCATTCAGCGAACGGTTTAGCAGCGATATTTATCGCCACAGGACAAGACGCCGCTAACATTGCTGAATCACAAGCAGCAATTGTCTATTCTGACTTGATGGAAAACGGCGACCTTTACTGGAGCATCACACTACCATCGGTCATCGTTGCCAGTTATGGCGGTGGCACTGGCCTAGGCAGTCAACGCGAATGCTTAGAAATAATGGACTGTTATGGCAACGGTAAAGCATTAAAACTAGCGGAGATATGTGCCGCAACTGTATTGGCTGGCGAGATATCTCTTGGCTCAGCGGTACTGGCTGGCGATTGGGTTTCTAGTCACGACAAGCTTGGTCGCAATCGCCCTTAAATTGAGCACTACTGACTGACATAACGTTGAAGGTTAACGAGTCGAACAATTTTGTAGCTGAATAACACAACTAAAGATCTCCTAGAGTTTACCCTCGGGGGACTTTAGTTGTGCTCAAGGATGGCGAATGTTTGTTTTTTCAAAAATGCATCTATGATTTTTTAAATCAAACTATTGAGTTCGCTAACGTCGATTAGCATCACCCCGTTCTAAGCAACATGTCATACAACAATAATATTATTATTGCTCTTGACCTCAAGTTAACTTGAGATATTAGAGTATAGCTATTAGCAATCAACACAAATGGTAATAGCCATTTTAAGCAAAGTAACAGACCAACGCGTAGACCAAACCCTTAAGCAAAAATCAACAACTCTAATTGATAGTAAATCTATCCAAACGAATAGCAAACAACACCACTCACATTAACCGGCAAATGATCTACAACAATTGCCAGCATTGGCACGCACAAATTCGTATCAGAGTAACGGTAGCTTTGCGTTTCTTGTAATGAAGTTATAATTGGAGATTCCATCTGTTAGCGTTGCCCGAAGCTCTTGTGAGGTAACGCTGACCTAAGCATTTAATTCAATGTAAACTTTTAGAAACAAGCCGCATATCGCTGCACCCTCGGGCCAACACCGTTGCTGGCCGTGCAGATCAGGATCTTTGTCCCTCACCATTCACCTGCAAGTCTACTGCGCGCTCATGCGCACTGATCGCAATGTCTTAGCTTATCGAGACACGCTCTCCGTTCTGATTTAGGGTGACTTGGGTAGCGCTTTAGACTCATTTTTATAACCGCCGCTTGCAAGTAAAAATTAAATAAATAGGACTTAATGGTATCTAGTTCTGCCAACCAATAAGTAATTTTGATATAGTTCACTCGAAGGCGCCGATTTGACTCTGATTGCGGGCGCGAAATAAATTCAGCTAAAGTGAGCCCGATATCAAGATCTTTTCGATCGGCCCCTCCCTTGCTTGATTTTTTTCGTTCATTTGGCCTCTTCTTTGAATAAACCCAAGGTCAATAAACAATGAATACCCAACCACGCGTAGTATTAAAATTTGGCGGCTCAGTGCTCAGCAGCCCCGCCGATTTCGCACGTATAACCAGCGAAATTCAAAGCCGGCTTGATGAAGGCTCGCAGGTAATTGCGGTTTTATCCGCCTATTTTGGCGTAACAGAGCAACTCATTTCGCAAGCAAAAAATAGTCACCTCTGTAGCGACAGCGTCGAGTACGCCGAATTGATTGCCAGTGGAGAGTTTCAATCGGCTTCCGACTTAAGCAACCACTTGATCCAACACGGTTTCAATGCGTCTTACAAAGCGCCATCTGCGTTCTCATTTATTGCTCAGGGAATGCGAGACTGCGCCACACCAATATCAATAGATGCCGAGAAAATCACCATCGCTCTGGAGCAAACACCGGTCGTAATCATGCCTGGCTTCTCGGCTATAGATGCTGAGAAAAATTGTATACTTCTGGGGCGAGGTGGCAGCGATATAAGCGCCGTCTATATAGCTCAAGCTCTGAAGCTAGAGTGCGTGCGCCTACTAAAAGATGTCGATGGTCTGTACGACGTAGACCCAAATAAATACGCTAACGCAAAGCGTTTATCTTATATAGACTACCAAACAGCAGGGCGCATTGGAGGCGAGCTTATTCAAACCGAAGCTATCAATTTTGCCGCGAGCAAAAATATCTGTATTGATGTCGCCGCTATAGGAGAATCGAGTGCCTCTAGAATCGGGCCGAAACTCGAGCCAGTGGCGTTAATCGCCGTAGCGCAATAAGGCAAGGTTAAACGCTGTAATCATCTGATTTAGCTTTTCGATTCAAGCAAAGATCAAATTAGCTTAAGAGCCTGCAGCGATTCGATCACCAACTTCTTTCGCAATGGCGCTTGTTTTGCGGCACTCATACGCATGTTCATTGCAAAAACAAACGTATCATTGCTTGTTTCTATGTAACCAACGTACCAACCGGTTTCTAGCTCTGGACCGGTCCAGCCTGATTTTGCATATAAAGCATAATCAGAGTTTTTATCGACCAACATAATTTCTTTCAGAACCTGTGTGTCGCTTAGCTTATACGGCAGAGTGTTATTTACTAAACGCCTTAGAAAATCTATTTGTTCGCTAGCCGAAATTTTAACAACTCCATTAAGCCAAAATAGATCTACTGGCGCACTAACATGTCGATTGCCATAAGCGGCCGCATTTAGCTCTTCGGCATATTTAGACACACCTATTTCTCTAGCTATGCTCTGATAACACCATACACACGACACTTTAAACGCTGAATTTAAAGTATGATTTTTATTCCAGGCAAGGTTTTGACGGACCTTACCATCCCATTTAAAGAGCGACTCAGCTGAACTTATTGGGGTTAATTTAAGCGCAATTAATGTATTTAAAATTTTGAATGTCGACGCCGGAGAAAACCTGATTAACGACCTTTCTTGGTTAAAAACTTTTTCTATTTTGCCGTCTGCCGATGCCACTATAAGCGTTGCCTCGGCATTATTAGACCGAAAAACCTTATACACCGGATCTAATTCATCAAAGCCTTGGGTTTGTTGAAAGGGAAAGCCCAAACCAAAAACCCCAATAGAGATTACGATAATGTGATTTTTCATGAGATTTAAATACCACCGAAAGTAGATGTATGAATGCCAATTACGTCGATTTATAACCTGGGGGCAGGCTATGCGCTGCTGAGCGAAGCATAAGGATCAGCTGACCTTGAGGGTATCTGCAATTATTACCAGATCCTTCGGCTTCGCTCAGGATGACTTAGTTGGCGGATGACTTAGTTAACGGATGACTTAGTTAACGGATGACTTAGTTAACGGATGACTTAGTTGGCGGATGACTTAGTTAGCTAATAACCTCGTTATCGACCCCAGTTATCTCTACTTCTTTACGCTCATGTCCAGGGCTAAATCTTTGGCTGCCTTGACACTCATCATTTCAATCAGAGTCATCGCATTTGAACCGCCGTCGGCTCCGCTACCACCACCCATCTGCACTTCA
>JAWUZB010000144.1:0-11874 GCA_034110505.1 Gammaproteobacteria bacterium | reverse complement strand
TGACCACGTTCGATGTCTTCACGCTTAACACCGCGCAATAGAATACCAACGTTATCACCAGCACGACCTTCGTCTAACAACTTACGGAACATCTCTACGCCCGTTACCGTTGATTTAACGCTGTCTTTGATGCCAACGATTTCAATTTCTTCGCCAACTTTAACAATTCCGCGCTCGATACGACCGGTTGCTACCGTTCCACGACCTGAAATTGAGAACACATCTTCAACAGGCATTAAGAATGCTCCGTCGATTGCGCGCTCTGGTTCTGGAATGTAGGTATCTAGAACGTGACCCAATTCGATGATCTTCTCAACGTATTGTGCTTCGCCTTCCAACGCTTTCAATGCCGAACCGATAACGATTGGAGTATCGTCGCCTGGGAATTCGTATTTGTCTAACAACTCACGAACTTCCATTTCAACTAGCTCTAACAACTCTTCGTCGTCGACCATGTCGGCTTTGTTCAAGAACACAACGATGTAAGGAACACCTACTTGACGTGCAAGAAGGATGTGCTCACGTGTTTGTGGCATTGGACCATCAGCGGCAGAACATACTAGAATCGCGCCGTCCATTTGGGCCGCACCGGTAATCATGTTCTTCACATAATCGGCGTGACCTGGACAGTCAACGTGGGCGTAATGACGAGCTTCGGTTTCATACTCAACGTGTGCTGTTGAGATAGTGATGCCACGCTCACGCTCTTCTGGAGCGTTGTCGATGTTTGCGAAATCTACAGCAGTACCGCCGTAAGCTTCTGACAAACATTTTGTGATGGCAGCGGTCAACGTAGTTTTACCATGGTCAACGTGACCGATAGTACCTACATTGACATGCGGCTTGGTTCTTTCGAATTTTTCCTTATACATAATATCTACCTAAATATTTATTTATTAAACAATTACCAACTTAATCGATACCGATACGTCATCACCTAAGACAACCACCAATCGGCAATCATTCTGCACCGCTCACTAAGAGCAATGCATTATCGCAGAATTCAGCGACAACTTAATGACAGAACTCAACAACAAATCACTCACCACTTGTAACCGCCAATTTTGGCTTGCGCCTGTGGCTTTCAAGTTCCTTAAAAGAACTTAAACCTAAAAGTGGTGCCCACGATCGGAATTGAACCGATGGCCTCTCCCTTACCAAGGGAGTGCTCTACCCCTGAGCTACGTGGGCTTAAAAACAGAAAAACGCCGGTTGCCAAATTCGCAACAGCGCTAAATTTTTTCAGATCGAAAACACCGACCGTCTACCGTTCAACCCATAAGCCATGCGTGGAGCGGGTGATGGGAATCGAACCCACACCATGAGGTTGGAAACCTCAGGTTCTACCGTTGAACTACACCCGCCTATCACATATCTGCGAGCAAGCTCGTCAGATTTAAAGCCTGAGCTATGTTAACAGCTTTGCTGGTTTAATTACGCCAGCGTAATTAAATTTAAAAAATGGTGATGGGGGCTGGATTCGAACCAGCGTACTCAGAGAGAACGGATTTACAGTCCGTCGCCTTTAACCACTCGGCCACCCCACCATCAATTTCAAATCTGAACAACACTAAACATCGAGGCTAGAGCTTTACAACTCTAAGCGCTTCAACAATCCAGCCATTTACTTTTGTCGACCAAGTTATTAACCGGATCTAGCAAAAATGAAATGGAGCCTGCAGTCGGAATCGAACCAACGACCTACTGATTACAAGTCAGTTGCTCTACCTACTGAGCTATGCAGGCCTGTCATGTTCAGGGAGCGCATTTTAGGGGACGTTAATCTGAAATACAACGATTCTTTTAAAAAAAACGTTAAAAATGATGTTTTTTCAAAAGCTTGATATTGAGCGATATCCCGCCATCAGCTTCGGCAGTTAAACAAGCCCATCTTAGCCGATGGCTCACCCCAGTCAATAACAGTTAATTGGTTAAGCATTCGCTGATCGCCATCGATCCCAAAATACAGCCAATAACTGTCGGGCAACACCACATTTTCGCTGCGTTGACTAACCTCACCCAGCTTTTCGTTAAATAATCTAAGAGCTGTAGCAGCGCTCTCAGGCGTGCTGTAAATACCAAGAGAGATCATCAGCGAGCCATCATCTTGCTTACGCACAAAGTGATCTAACACCTTCTTCCTAGTAAGCTCCACACGTGCATCGCTGGCCTCAGCCTGACTCGCGAATGGGCCAAGGTAAATGCGAAATACGCTTGATGCCTGACTCACCCTCTTTGATTTTTTGTAATCAACACCCGCATTAAATAGCACCGCCTGAGCAAGCTCATAATTAGCTTGGTGCATAAACGGCCCGATACGATAGCAAGCCTCGCTAGAGTCAGCTAAATCGACAACCGGCGTAGCGGCCTCCAAATCGTCAGTTCGATCAAGCGGATCGGTGTTTGAATCTTCTGCAACCTCTTCAATAGAGCGACTATAGAATCGCTCTTCGATTTCTTTGTTTAGTCTTACAAAATGCGGGTTCACATCCTCTTTTTCAGTATATATATGAGCCGCTGAGTCTGTTTTGTCAGGCCACAGAAAAACGGCGACATTAAGTAGCACCAATAACGCAAGGAAATATAAAAAAAGTCGTGTCATTTTTTTGAGAGAAGCATCAAACCACAAAAGATCATATTTGATTGTAGCTCAAGATCGAGTCTGCAGCCTGTGACAATTTTCTTTGCATCGCCGCCCATGATTAGAAGTCGAGGAGCTTTAACCATCTCGCCACTATTATTCTGCCTTTGGGCTACCGCGCTGCAGAGTTCGCCAACCACTCGCTCAATGGCTCCGAGCAATCCGAACTGAACACCTGAATTGACACATTCGCGAGTATTTTTGCCAATCACTGATTGCACCTCGCTATATTGTGATTGAATACCGGCGGCACGACCCAACAAGGCGTCATGCATCGCCGCGAAGCCTGGCAAAATAACACCGCCCTCAAATCGGTTTTCAGCCGAAACCAAATCAATTGTTATTGCCGTGCCGGCGTCAATTACGATTAAATCGCCCTGATTAATTAGTGAGCGACCACCCAATGCGGCGAGCCAACGATCAACACCTAACTTGCCTAAGTCTTGATAGGCATTAAACATGCCCGCAGCATTTGCAGTGACAGTAACAAGGTGAGGTTTAACGCCCATTAGCCCTTCAATCTTTGATAAAATAGAGTCTCGAACTTGCTCGCTGGCAACAGACGACAGCCAAGCGGACTCAAGCTTGCCGACATAATCATTGAGTACCGACCAGTCGTCAACGATCACGCCATTATCAATAATACTATCTTCGTGACTGCCTGCAACAGCCCATTTAATTCGGGTATTGCCAGCGTCAATTAGCAACCTCATGATGCAGCGACCAACCGCACACTGACATTACTGTCAGCAAAGCGATGTTGTTGCCCATCGTCGTCGACTACCAATAATGCGCCTGCGCTATCGACTGAGATCATACGACCTTGAATAAAATCATCTTGCTTGCCGACTTTAACTCGTCGGCCTGAAAAGCTGCTGAGCGCATTCCAACGCTCAACTAGCGGTGAGAAACCGGAATCCGCGAATTGGCTTAACATATTGATTACGCTATTCGATACCTGCCCGATTAACTGGTTTCGATTAGGCTTAACACCCAATGAGTGCAGATCGGACCACTGGTAAGCCGCATCACTAGCCGACCAGTCAGGCTGGTGAACATTTAAACCTAGACCAACAACCACATTGCAGCAACCAGAAGACTCACCGGCCCCATCAATCAAGATGCCGGCCAACTTGTTGTCTTTGATCATCAAATCTTTGGGCCACTTAATTTTTACATCGAGATCATATTCATTATTTAGCGTTTCAGTGACGCACAACGCGACCGCTAAACCCAAGCCCGTGATAGTATCTGGCCAGTGATCGAAGCCCCAGCTTATTGATAACATTAGGTTTCGATAGGGCGCTGACTGCCAGTCATTGCCGCGTCGACCGCGCCCAGCACTTTGCGCCTCGGCAACACAAACTTTGGCTCTGCCATTGAGTATTTCCTTCGCCAGCAAAAAAGAGTTAGTCGACTCCACCGACTGTAAAACCTCGACCGACTCGCAGTTAATGGGGCTTAAATAAGCACCGATATGGCTATCACTGAGCAGGCAAACTCCAGCGGCAAGGGTGTAACCTTTGCCAGAGACAGCCTCGATTGCGAGGCCATTCTCGACCAAGGTCTTTATGCGTTTTTGCACCGCCATTCTGGATATCCCAAGCTGCTCCCCAATCAAGGTGCCGGATACCGCCCCAGGTTGATTCAATAGCTGTACTAACTTGTCTTGATCTTGCATGCGCCTAGTGTAGCAAAAAGATCGCCGTGACGGTCGCTGCAAGCGACCGAGAGCCTAAATTATATAATTCTTAAAGCGACATACAGCGTACTTTCATCAACGCGTCGATCAGCTCTAAAACTAGCATCACTTTAGGCATTTAGGTTTGTAACATTAAACCGCACTCACGATGCTCTTCGCCTTTGGTAGGATCGAAGTAGTCGCTATTATCGGGCAAGTCCCGGTCATAAATGTACTCTTCGACATCAAGCTCCTTGAGATGAAACATCGGTGCAACCCGTACCGTTCCATGGCTACCAAAGGTAAAAGCGTCTAGATTCTTACGGTGCGAATTTTGGTCATGACGAATGCCATTCAACCAAACGTCAGGCTTTAGCTCCGACATTGCACGATTAAATGGCTCAAGCTTTACGATTTCTGAAAAACGATCATGCTCAGGAGTGTCTAACGGCGGGATCGGCCCATAAACAGCGGTATAATGTGCCGCCGACATTTTTGGTGAATAAACTTGAAGGTTTAAATTCAGATGCTCAACCACGCGTTCAATGTGACGATAGGTCTCTGGAGTATTAAAACCATGATCAACCCAAATTACAGGAATGTCCTTCAGCGGCTGAGTTACCAAGTGCAAAAACGCCACGGCTAGTGGTCTAAAGTTTGTAAAAATAACTGGGTTATTGGCATTCTCAACGGTAAACCTCATGATTTCGCTGGGCTTACTACCTTTAAACCGCTGATTAAGCGCAATCAAGTCTGCGCTTGGGTGGAATGTGAGAGGCGTTTCAGTTACTGCTTCGACTAATCCTAAACTCATTTCTCGCCGCCTGGCTTAACACCAGATATTGGTAAACATGAGGTAAGTATAAAGCGGCAATCGGTTTAGAAAAAAGAAGTTAAATCTATTTGCTTATACACTTTGAGTCTAAGAGAGTCAGTCTGAAGCCTTTTCGGACCTAGCTAGCCTCGGCTTTGCACGGCTAATCTAAATCTTTATCGGCATCGATTACCTGACAGACAAATGACGATGGGACATTCAAGTCTTTAGCTACCTGCTCTAACAACACCTGCTGACTGGCTGCAACACCGCCATCCGCCTGAGCCATCACGCACATGTCGTGCAGCACCTGCATTGCTTAAGTTTGTGATGCTCGCTGCTTAACTTCGGCGGCCCGCCGAGTCACCGTTAGCTTTATTTTTTCAATGTCTAATTTGTCGGTAAACGCATACTTACCAAAGAATTTCCCGAAGACCTCTAATTCTTCCGCTGAAATTCCATCGGCGGCATCGGCCACCGCTATAAGACCGGCGAATAAGAGCCTACGCATTGCTTCAGCGGTATCGGTTTTAGCCTCTAAATAGCTCGCTTCCATTAAGCTCAAAATAGACTGCACGCCCATTTCTAAATCTTCTTTGCTGTCGCTGCCACCATATAACTCAGAACGTTCGAATAATTTTAAGGCTTTTACTCGGAGCGGGCTAAAGGGGTGGGTTGAAAACCAATCGCTTTGTGGCGCTCCCTGCCCGGGCTCCTGATCGACGGCTTGCATGTCATCCGCTTGAGCAACGAAGTCATCTAAACTGAACTTAACCACTTTCGATGGTAGCCCAGAGGAAAGCTTAAACAATGATCAGGCAACGGCGTCCATGTCTTGCGCACAATGCGCACCAGCACGATCGGCGCAAATTTCAGCATAGCGTGACCAAGCGAATAACTCTAAGAGACCTCAGCATAAGTCGGGTGCGAAATAAAAATACGATGAAATGTCTCCAATTGAGGAGAGAAACGACGGTAATAGCTGGCTATTGACTAGTTTCTCAACCAAAAGTGGGGGCATTTCAGCCATTTTGATTGGTGCATCGAGTTATGCTGAGGCCTCTCTAAGGCAAGTTCTGGGCCTGGGCGTTGCTTGCCCCTTAACAGATAGCCGACCGGAACATCATGATGATCAAAAACGTGATGCCCAAGTTCATGACCCATAACAAACTTTAATTCTTGCGAGGTAAATCCTTCCAGAAGGCTCGATGAGAACATCACATACAGGCGCTCGTCTTCCGGTTTGAAACAGGCTGCGTTGAATTGGGGGCTCGAATAAACGTATAACTCGAGCGGCAGTTCTACCCCTAATTTTTCAACACACTCATCAGCCATCTTGGCGATTTCTGGCGCCATACCGCGGGCCAACCTAACCGAGGTCGAGAATAAATTTCGACGAATACCTCTTGGGCCTTGCGCTTCGTGTCGAGCAATTTGCTCATTTACCCTGATTACATCACGGTGTTTTTTTACTTTTGATATAACGCTAGGTCATTTGCACAACGAATGTCAGCTGCTTGCATAAGTTTATCAATGGTTGGCCTGAGGGTTTTCTCAAGCCTATCACATTAGAGTTTATCGACAATAAATTGGGTGATAGTGAGGCGAGATCTGACAACCTCTCGTGATAGCCCATCGATACAATTGTGGCGAAGGCCATTGAATAGCTTTAAAACAATGTGCGGCTTGAAGGTTCGCATGGTAGGCGCAAGCGCGATGCCATCGTCTTTCGAATGAATCAGCAACACCGGTAGATCCAGCGTATTGACGACTTTTTTAGCCGCAACACTGGCTTTATAAACTTGAGCCGAGGTGTTCAGCGGTATCCGCCCTTTGTAAACCAAATTATCTTTTTCGATCGAATGCTGCACCACAGGATCTGCCGAGATAAGTGAGACATTCATCTCTCGAATGGTAATGTAGCTACTCCACCTTGGAGCATGCCTGAATAAAAAACGAGATATAGGCGCGATCGCACCGGCTAGAAATAACTGCCAGCGAGGAACATTGTGAGCAACATCGAACGCGGCACTCAAACCAATGAAGCCTGCAATCTTCGGGGCAAAATCGATGTTTCGATCAAGCGCATCAGCCGCTAAAGCCATTAACGCGCCGCCAAACGAGTAGCCCATAAACACAAGCTGCTCAGCATCGCCCGCGCGACGACTAACCTCATCGCAAATCATTGACACAAGCTGCCGATACTCAGGCACCATACAATGCTCAAGGAAAGAGTCTTCGCCATGCCCCGGCAGCTCCAACGAGACCAAATCAACACCGAGCGACTTGACCATGTGTTCAAGCGCTGCTTTTTGCGCATAACCATGTCCGCGCAAGCCATGTAAATAGAAAACGACTGTTTTCTTTGCTCCGATTTCAAACGCCTTCATAGCAAAATTACTACTTCCTGACGTCTAAACTTATGCTGCTTGGGCATCTTTATAATTTAGGTAATCTTCATAGGTGCCAACAAAATGCTCGATTTTGCCATCGCTGATTTCAAAAATCTGAGTCGCCAAACTTGATACAAATTCACGGTCATGACTAACAAACATCAACGTACCGTTATAGTTATCCAAGGCTAGATTCAACGACTCAATTGATTCCATGTCAAGGTGATTGGTTGGCTCGTCCATGACGATCACATTCGGTCGTTGCATCATGATTTTGCCAAACAGCATGCGGCCTTTTTCACCGCCCGAAAGTACCTTTACCGGCTTCTTGATGTCGTCTTTAGAGAACAACATCTGACCTAGAACGCCGCGCACAAATTGCTCGTCTTCGTCTTCTTTACGCCACTGGTACATCCAATCGTAAACATTCAAATCGGTGTCAAAATCGTCCGCGTGATCTTGTGCGTAATAGCCAATATCTACGTTCTCGGACCACTTATAAGCACCGCCACTAACCGGCACTTGGCCCATTAAGTTGCGTAGCAATGTGGTTTTACCGACGCCGTTCTGGCCAATAATAGCGACCCGCTGACCGACTTCAACGTTAAAGGTTTCGCCACTAAAAAGCGTTTCGTCAAAGTTCATCGTCAACGCTTCTACTTCGAGTGCATTACGGTAAAGCTTTTTATCTTGATGAAAGCGAATAAAAGGGTTAACACGGCTCGATGGTTTAATATCTTCAAGTTTAATTTTATCGATTTGCTTGGCACGCGAGGTCGCTTGCTTAGCTTTTGATGCGTTGGCGGAGAAGCGACTAACGAAATCTTTTAGTTCAGCGATTTGTGCTTTCTTTTTGGCATTTTCAGACTGCATACGTTCACGCACCATCGTCGCAGCCGTCATGTACTCGTCATAATTGCCTGGGAACAACTTAATATCGCGGTAATCTAAGTCGGCCATATGGGTACATACCGAGTTCAAGAAGTGACGATCATGCGAGATGATAATCATGGTGCTCTTGCGCTCTTGCAATACCTTCTCTAACCAACGAATAGTATGAATATCTAAGTTGTTAGTCGGCTCATCGAGCATTAAAATATCGGGATCAGAGAACAGCGCTTGGGCAAGCAGAACGCGCAGCTTCCAGCCGGGTGCAACTTTACTCATAGGGCCAAAGTGCTGTTCAATTGGGATGCCAACGCCCATAAGCAGTTCGCCGGCACGGGATTCGGCGGTGTAACCGTCCATCTCGGCAAACTCCATTTCAAGGTCGCCTACTCGCATACCCTCTTCTTCAGTCATTTCAGGTAATGCGTAAATACGCTCGCGCTCTTGCTTTACTTGCCACAATTCTTTGTAACCCATGATCACCGTATCGATCACATTCAGCTCCTCATAGGCAAACTGATCTTGACTTAGCTTACCGATACGCTCGTTTGGGGTTATCGTGACATTGCCATTGGTTGGCTCAAGTGTGCCATCCAATATCTTCATAAAGGTAGATTTACCACTACCATTAGCACCGATCAAGCCATAACGATTGCCATCGCCAAAGTTAACGGAGATATCTTCGAACAGCGGCTTGTCGCCAAACTGCATTGTGATGTTTGCGGTTGAAATCATGATCTACAACTGAGTGATAAGTTAACTCCCCGCAGCAAGCAGCGGGAACTATTTTTGCATACAGAAATCGACTCGGCGGCAAGCCACGTAGAATCAATCCTTGCTAGCGATGTATTCGGCGTAATATACCGACTTGAACAGTTGCAGCATAGCCTCGAACGCCTAAAAGCCGAGGTTTAAGGCAAAAGATCGTGGCTATAACGGTTAAAAGCCCGACGCCGAAGCGCCGAGCTTTTTAAAAATCCTTTTTAAAACTTACTCCGATTAAAACTTTACCTTAATTCGCCTAGAACGCTAAGCCAAAACGCACTCGAAATTCATTGCCATCATCGCCGTTAATATTATCTTCACCGTCAGTGTAGTTAACACCAATGCGGATATTGTTGTTGGCGTAGTAATTAACACCAACGGCCAATGAAGTAGCATCTGTGCGGCCCAACTCGATATCACTGTAGTTACCGTCGCCATCTTCGTAGCGAGCTACAACTTCCCATGCTCCAGCCTTGTTACTTGGCTGTACTCGCTTGAACTTTCCACCCTTATAAGGGCGTGTTTCACCGGTTAGTATGTAGCCTGCTTGAACATAGAAGCCGCTAACATCGTTGCCACTGATGGTGCCATCGTCAAGCTCGGCTTGAATATGGAAAGGACCAGATACGGCCGCAGCTTCTAAGCCGAAAGCATCACTTTCATGACCATCATCAAGATACGCCAAACCAAAATGTATCAAACTTGTTTTAGTCATAACCGGTGCCCAAGTAACTCGCCCGGCAAAGCCCATTTCCTCACCTTGTTGATTTTCGTCAACGTCTTCGAAAAATGCGCCAACACCGTAATACACGTTGTTGGCTAGGTCGCCACTTAACACGACACCTTCAGTACGACCTGGTGCGAACAATTCAGCCAAGGCAGAGCGCTCTAAGACACTAATATCATTAGATGAGGTTTGATCTTGCAATCCGAAAGGCTGTCGCTGATTGCCTATTGTTATCTTCGCTGCGTTACCAAACCCCTTGTACTGCACATATAAATCTTCAAAACCACTTCCGTCTAAATTAAAGTTAAGCTTATAAGCCCAGTCTTTATTTACGTCTCCCTTCACATATAGGCGAGCGCGACGGTCATCGAATTGATCTTCATCGACTACACCATTTAATTCTGAACGATTGTAGTCATACATCAAACGACCACCAATTTGAATATTCGACTCGCCACTCGAAATCTTCAAGTTACCGCCTTTAGTTGATACTTCAACTTCGGCGTTAGCACTTGTTGCTGCAAATGTACTTGCAGCAATTAACGCCGCGATTAATTTAATTTTCATTTAACTCAAGCCTCTTTATATAATAAATGCAGTACTCAAAAACAATCTCTCTATCGACGGGATCTAAGTAATAAGTACTTCTCAGTTGTCTCTACTCAACAGACCAGCGTATTTTGACTTGGCTTCGTTACAGCTATATGACAGCAACTGCAAGCACAAAAAAGGCCGAGTTAACTCGGCCTTTTTGAATAAAGCGACCCTAAACAGCTAAGTTATAACTCACCTTCGAGTTTTTTCTTCTCGGCTTCACGACGCTTACGCCACTCATCAAAAGAAACCGTTTCGCCCTCAGCGGTGGTGGTGTCGGCGGTAATTACATCTTTTTCGACCTCAGGAGGTCGGGTAATATCGTCAGTCTTGACGATGCTCGCTTCCGCTACGGACTTTTTATTGCCGCCACATGCGCTGATAGAGAAGCTTACAAATAGAAGCAGAGCTAGTTTGCTGATAGAGTTCATAGTAGTTGTCTTTGTTGTTAGTGCTAATACTCACGATTTGGGCTGCGATGATAACAAAAATATAACAATAACAAAAACTCACTAAGCGTCATTTAATACTAGTGAAATTTATTAAGGTCGAGTCGGTAAATCTATGAGCCAACAGCGAACACACCTAATCCTTGGGCCCATAGCGGCGCTACTGCTGTATGTATTTATGATTTACAGTGGTGTTAGCGTCAGCCCCAGTGCTACCGCTGCAATCACCTTGCTGACGGCGTGGTGGTGGGCGACTGAAGCGCTACCGGTACCAGCCACTTCATTGGCGCCGTTCGCACTATTTCCATTAGCCGGAGTAATTGACCATAAAACCGCTGCCGCTGGCATGGGCTCGCACATAATTTTATTGATGCTTGGCGGCTTTTTAATGGCTAAAGCACTCGAGCGATCTGGCGCGCATCAGCGCTTTGCTATTATGATTTTACGTACCGTAGGCACCGCTAGTGTCAAACGACTCATCGCCGCATTCATGCTGACGGCCGCATTTCTCTCAATGTGGATTAGTAATACCGCAACTTGCTTAATGCTAATGCCAATTGTGTTGGCCTGCTTAAAGCAAGTAAATGATCCAAAACTTACCGCTCCATTGGTTATCGCGGTAGCCTACGCTTGCTCAATTGGCGGTATTGCAACGTTAGTGGGCACCCCGCCTAATGTGATTTTTGCGGGTGTTTATGAACAAGTTTCTGGCAAAGAATTTGGCTTTCTAGACTGGATGATGATTGGCGTGCCTATCGTAGCGGTAATACTACCGATAAGTTGGCTTTGGTTAAGTCGTAACGTAAAGGGCAGTTGCCAAGTTTCGCTCCCGGATGCTATCGCTTGGAGCCGAGACGAAAAACGAGTGATCCCTGTATTTTCACTAATCGTATTGCTTTGGGTATTTAGGTCACAACCATTC
>JAWUZB010000143.1:0-18662 GCA_034110505.1 Gammaproteobacteria bacterium | reverse complement strand
TATTGTCATGCAGTGAAACGCTAATAACTTCCTTGGTCATATAATCGCTTGCCACTCCAGCCGCCGGCGTGTCGTTGTAGACAGCGCCTAGAATGGCGCGTAAGCAATCCATTTCTGACAATACACCGATTAATATGTTGTTATCGTCGACCACACAAAGCCCCGAAACCTTGTATATCAAAATCTGATGTATTGCTTCAAATACATCGGTGTCGGCTTTAATTTTAACTGGGTTGCTCAACATGTAGTCTTGAATGTCGACTGATCGTAACATCGTGTACTCCTATTTGTAGTTTAGAGGCCGGAGCTATGCTCTGGCTTTAATTTAGTAAAGATTGCCTATTTGTTCGATTAAAGGTTGCGGTAATACACCCAGTATCAAGAGCATCGAAATGAGTAGGGCTATCACCAATTTTGCTACTATGGACAACGAAGGTTGGACCGATGTCCTTAGCATTGTTTGATCGGTTTGTTCGGTCATAGCAAAGATAACGCGCAAATAGTAGTAGATGCTAATTCCGCTGCCGACGACTAAGGCGACTATTAGCAACCATAGAGCGCCATCAATAGCCACTGTAAAGAGATAGAACTTACCAATAAAGCCGACTGTAAGGGGTATGCCGGCGAGAGACAGCAACGCTAGAGTAAGCACCAATGCTAGCAAGGGGTTGCTCCAAAAAAGGCCACGCACTGAATCGATGCTATCTGCGTCAGCTTGCTCGAACCCTGGATTTGCTTGATTCGAGAGAATCGTTAACACTGCAAACGCCGCTAACGAGGTTACGATATAAGCGGTCAGGTAAAAACTTGCCGCCTCAACCGCCAGGTGCGTTTGTTGTAGTGAGCCGTAGACCACGATTGTGATTATTAAGTAGCCAATATGGGCAATTGACGAATACCCTAATAATCGCTTTAAACTGTTCTGTTTCAAAGCCAATAAATTACCAATAATCATTGAGGCGCTGGCGACAACCGATAGCGCCAATAATAGACTTGGGAATCGATACAGTTGCGCATCGATAAATAAGCGCATGAGGGCAGCGAATATCGCGCCTTTTGATACCGTTGCCAGAAACCCTGTTACCGGTGCGGGTGCACCCTGATACACGTCGGGAGTCCACATATGAAAGGGCACTAAGGAAAGTTTAAAACAAATTCCGGTAAATACCATGGCGGTGCCAATCAGCACCAAAAGTTGTCTATCAGTCGCAATATCCTGGCTTAGTTGTTGACCAATGCCAGTGAATGAGAGAGATCCCAAAGCGGCATAGATGAGCGCAAATCCAAACAGCAAGATTGCTGAGGCTGCGCCTGACAGCACTAAGTATTTAATCGCCGCTTCGAGCGGTAAGCGACCGCGCTCAGGGTAGGCGATAAGCGCGTAAAGAGCCACACCTAAGAGCTCTAGACCAAGCAATAGGGACGCTAAGTGAGTTGCCGATACAAGCACTAGCGCACCCAAAGCTGAGAGCATTAATAGTAGATAAAATTCTTCATTTTCGCCGCTGCGTTGCTCTAGGTAATCTTTAGCCAACAATGCCGTTATTAAGCTTGCGAACAGCATCAGTAAGCTGAAAAACACACTGTAATCGTCGGTCACTAAAATCGCCGAGACATGCTGAGGCGCTACTGTGGAGGCCCAATAAAGAGCCGCTATCGCGGCCACGAGTGTTGCGCAGCAGATTAACCAAGAGGCAATAGCGTGTCGCCAAAAAGCAATTTGTATCATCATTAGCAGCGTTGCTATTGCCAGAATTAGTGGCGCAAGCATTGCCACTATATTGGCTTCAAATATTGCCATATCGATCATTATAAGGCGCCTCCCATGGTTGCGGCTAGCAGTGCGTCTATGACTGGCTGAACTAGATCGAAAACCGGTTGAGGGTATAAGCCTAAACCAATTAAAGCGATAATCATTACTCCCATAGCGGCCATATCGAGTATGGCGAAATCATCGACTTCAAACTCGCTCGAAGGTTGTCCGTAGAATGCTTTTTGCATCATGATAAGTGAGTAAATAGCGGCCGTAATCAGACCTAGTGCGGCTACAGCGGTGGTCCAAGGGCTGACCGCAAATAGGCCGACTAATACCAAAAATTCAGCCACAAAATTGCCTAAACCGGGTAAGCCTAATGACGCTAATGCAAAAAACAAAGCTACGGCACCCATGCGCGGCATATGGTGCCAGAGGCCGCCCATCTTATTCATATCTCTTGTATGTAAGCGTTGTTGTAGTGCCCCCGCGATCATAAATAAGGCAGCGGTACTAAAGCCGTGGGCTACCATCTGCATCACTGCGCCTTGCAAGGCTAATGCGTTCCACGCGAATACTCCGAGCAATACAAAGCCCATGTGACTTACGCTGCTGTAGGCAACCAAACGTTTAAAATCCGACTGCGAAAACGCCATCACTGCACCATAAATAATACCTGCAACACCGAGTGTCATTGCTATAGGTGCAAATTCTAAAGCCGCATTAGGGAATAGCGGCACAGTAAAACGTATCAAGCCATAGGCGCCGGTTTTAAGTAAAATGCCTGCCAGAATAACGCTACCAGCCGTTGGCGCTTGGGTATGAGCGTCTGGTAACCATGTGTGAAACGGAAAGCTTGGAAGCTTAACAACGAAGGCGATAAAAAAGCCCAGCATTAGCCAATAGGCGGTATTGCTATCAATATCGAGATTGAGTAGCTCGAAATAACTAAAGCTGTAGACTCCAGTGGCACTGTGATGCAGTTTCGCCAGTAGCAGAATCGCTACTAGCATTAGCAGGCCACTAAGTTGCGTAAAGATGAAAAATTTCATTGACGCGTAGGCACGACCCTCATGCCCCCAAATAGCGATCAGTAAATACATAGGAACCAGCATTACCTCCCAAAACAAGAAGAATAAAAACAAGTCCACGGCTAAGAACACGCCAACAACACCAGCTAAGGTCCAAAGTATGTTCGCTTGGAAGAAACCTTGTCGTTGATTTTTTTCGTTCCACGACGAAATTATAGCGATAGCACCAAGGACCAGCGTTAGCGTAATTAAAATTAGGCTCAGGCCGTCCATCGCTAAATGTAGGCTAATGCCAAATCTAGGAATCCAATCCAGTTGGTAACTTAATAGCCACGTTGGAGCGCTCGCGCCAATAGCGAACGGCTCAGTTGAAAGGCTTGAAGTGGCTACCAGTAAGTAGATTAGATCAGCGACAACAATCGCTAATG
The DNA here is from genome assembly GCA_034110505.1 of Gammaproteobacteria bacterium. Classification (GTDB taxonomy): domain Bacteria; phylum Pseudomonadota; class Gammaproteobacteria; order Arenicellales; family Arenicellaceae; genus Arenicella. The sequence continues at coordinate 15,450 of JAWUZB010000143.1, read as the reverse complement.
CACATAACCGGGGAGTGTTACTGCCAAAGCGCTCAGACCACCAGCTAACAGCACCACCAATTAGTAATACCAAGATTAGGGTTAGCATTATCATTAGTTTGCCCACCCTAATATCGATACCAACACGATTAAGCCAAATACCATGCTGATTAGGTACCAACGTATCTTGCCAGATTGCGAGTTACTCAGCAGTTGATGTGATCCTACGCATATAGAGACTACGCCGTGATAGATTTTATCTAACCATTCGCCACGCATAGCATTTGCAATGGCAATATAGGGTGACACCAATACACTGTTATAGAGGCGGTCAATTGCCCAGCCACTTTTCCAAAAGCGGCGAAGCGCTTGGCCATTAGATGAATCAGTAAAAAACGAGAATGAGTTGATTTTTTTATAGTAGATCAGCCACGCAAGCAGCACTCCAATCAACGGGATAGCGATTGAAATACCTTCAATCAGATAACTTACATGATGTTCAGCCGAAGGTGGGAATACGTTAGCCAGAGGTAGAGCGAACCAACCGCCGATCAAAGACATTACGCAAAGTAGCGCGAGCGGTGTCGCCATACGCCAACCGGGTTGTTTGTCAGGCTCGGTATGAGACTCGCCGAAGAACACTATAAATACTAGGCGAAAACTATAGATGGCGGTTAGCAAAGCACCCAGTAAGCCGCCAGCCCATAACCAAGGTCCAAGGTTAAAATTAAGCCCAATATTGGAGGCAAAACTTGTTGCTGGACCGTGCATCTCGAAAGCCGACAGAAGTATTTGGTCCTTACTGAAAAATCCAGAGGTGAACGGCAATGCGGCCAGCGCCGCAGAACCAATAAGAAAGCTCCAAAAGACGATTGGTAATTTGCCTCTTAAGCCGCCCATTTTGAAAATATTATGTTGGTGATGCAGGCAATGAATTACCGCTCCAGCCGCTAAGAACAACAACGCCTTAAAAAAAGCATGAGTCATTAAATGGAATATACTGGCGCTCCAAGCACCAACTCCTAGCGCCAAAAACATATAACCAATCTGACTAATGGTGGAGTAGGCCAAAATTCGTTTTATATCAGTTTGATTTAAGGCCGCAAAGGCGGCTATCAACAGTGTCGCTAAGCCAATAATAGCAACCAACATTAGCACATCGGGTGCCAACAGAAATAAGCCATGGGTACGGGCGATCAAATACACACCCGCGGTTACCATCGTTGCTGCGTGTATTAATGCACTAACCGGCGTTGGGCCGGCCATGGCATCGGGTAGCCAAGTATGCAAGGGTAATTGTGCCGACTTACCAAGCGCGCCACCCAATAAAAGCAGTGCTGCGATTGCGGGCATAATATCGCCGATCGCCCAGGTGTTATTGGCGGCTTCTAGCATCGGTTGAATTTGCAGTGTGCGTAGCTCGGTGAAAAGTAAAAATAATCCCAAGGCCATGGCCGTGTCACCAATACGAGTGACTATAAATGCCTTACGTGAGGCCGCTCCATTGGCCGCATCTTTGTACCAAAACCCAACCAACAAATAACTGCATACGCCGACTCCCTCCCAACCTAAATAAAGTAATAAGAGGTTGTCGGCCATAACTAGAATTAACATCGCCGCGACGAACATGTTCATATAGGCGAAGTAGCGACTATAGTCGCTGTCGTGCTGCATAAATTCGGTTGAATAGAGGTGAATTAGAAAGCCAACTCCGGTAATGATCGACATCATTACGATACTTAATTGGTCTATATAAAATGAGAAGCCAGGGGTGAAATCGCCAATATCCATCCATGTCCATAGCTGCACGGAGTAGGGTGTTTGAGTTTGCATGAATTGCAAACCAATAGCGAATACCAATAGTGCCGCTAGGCCGACCGAACCTGCGCCAAATACTGCGATCAGCTTACGCGGTAATCGACCAGCGGTTAATATTAACAACACAGAGCTGATAAAGGGCAGTAGCGGTATTAACCAGACGTAATTTAACATTAGCTGTTTAACCTCGTGGCTCGATCCATATCAAGCGTTCGAAAGCGCCGTTGTATTTGCAGTACCAAGCCAAGCCCTACTGAAACTTCAGCAGCGGCTACCGCTAAAATCAGCATAAAAATTACTTGGCCATCGGCTTGTTGCCATGCTGTTCCGGCGGCGACAAAGGCTAGACCGGCTGAATTAAGCATTACTTCAAGGGCCATTAAAATAAAAATCACATTACGGCGAAACATCAGCCCAGCTAAGCCTGTTATGAACAAAAGTGTGGCGACTATCAGTACATGATTCAGAGGTATTGCTAAGCCGTCCATTACCCTTGCTCCTGGTTTTCTGTACTGTGCTCGGCTGGTTCACTTAAGCGAAATCGACGGCCAACATGGTAGGCCCCAACCAAGCCAGCTAATAGCAGCATAGAGGCTATTTCTACGGCTAACACATAGGGCCCAAATAAAGTAAGGCCAACTTGCTTGGCGCCAATTAATGCGCCGGTTTTTGGGCCATCGAGGTTACCGATGACTAATAGCATTTCGATCAATAGCACCGCTGATAAAATTGATGGGCCGATCCAAACGGCTGGATGCATTCGTTGACGTTCGCGTTGGTCTCCTTCTTCGCCGAGATTGAGCATCATAATGACAAATACGAATAGCACCATAATTGCGCCCGCATAGATCACCACTTCGAGTGCTGCGGCGAACGGAGCACCAAGTAAAAAAAAGATTACCGCTACAGCCAATAGAGAAACAATAAGGTAGATTAGCGCATGCGCCGCATTGCTCCGAGTAAGAGCGAACACAGTGGCTAAAATCGCTACTGCTGAGGCTATATAAAAGAGTATCAATTCCATTATGGTAATAAACTCCTGACGTCGATTGGTTCAGCTTCGTTTTCAGCCTGACCCTTTTTCTTTCCTTTGATCTCCATACCGGCGACCCGATAAAAATTATAGTCGTGGTATTTTCCGGGTCCGTCGATCATCAAATGCTCTTTTTCATAGACCATATTTTCTCGTTCGTATTCGCACATTTCGAAATCCGGTATAAGCTGAATGGCATTGGTCGGACAGGCCTCTTCGCACAAACCGCACATAATGCAGCGTGAAAAGTTAATGCGGAAATACTCTGGGTACCAACGGCCATCTTCTTCTCGAGTGCCTTGTTGCAATGAGATGCAATCGGGAGGGCAGGCGGCTGCGCACAGATTACAGGCGACACAACGCTCATCACCATCAGGGTCGCGTGTGAGAACTATTCGGCCACGATAACGCGGTGCTAAGTAGGGTTTTTCTTCAGGGTATTGAACCGTCTCGGCTTTGCTAAACGAGTGCTGCAAAATAGTCCAGATGGTTCTCAGTTGGCTGACTAGCGATTCGATTAAATTCCGCATATTAGGCTCCGGCTATCCACAGCGCGACAGCGCCTGTTATGACTAAATTAATCAGCGTAATGGGCAACATAACTTTCCAGCCTAAGGACATTAGTTGATCGTAGCGTGGTCTAGGAATTGCGCAGCGTAATAGAATAAAAAAACAAATAACCAAAAAGGTTTTTAATGAAAACCAAATTACCGCTGGAATAATAGTCAGTGAAAATGGCGCTAACCAGCCGCCGAAGAACAGGGTGGTAATCATGCATGAAATTAGAATCAGTCCTAAATACTCTCCAAGCATAAACATGGCGAACTTCATGCCACTGTATTCTGTGTGAAAGCCAGCGGTGAGTTCGTGTTCAGCCTCGGGTAAATCGAATGGCAGTCTATGGCTTTCGGCAATTGCGGCGATCACAAATACGAATAACCCTAGGAATTGAGAGAAGCAATACCAACCATCTCGTTGAGACTCGACTATATCGACCATGCTAAAGCTTCCGCTTAGCATCACCACGCCCATTAGTGATAAACCCATAAACACTTCGTAGCTGACCATTTGAGCGGCCGATCGCAAACCGCCTAAAAGCGCGTATTTATTATTTGACGCAAGTCCCCCAAGCAACACGCTGTAGACCGCCAAGGAGGTCATGCCGAGAAAGAATAGTAGGCCGATATTAAGGTCTATAATGTGTAGGCCGGGAGCAAATGGTACCACTGCAAAGCCTAATAGCATGGCCACAACGATGGCTGTTGGTGCGAAGATAAACACCCATTTGTCAGCGAATGGAGGTACCCAGTCATGTTTGGTTAGCAACTTAATCATGTCGGCCGCGACTTGGCCTATGCCAAACGGACCAAGTCGGTTTGGGCCGTAGCGGTCTTGCCATAAACCGAGCAGACGTCGCTCAAACCAAGTTGCGACAGCAGCACCGCCAACCGCGCCTAGCATGACTGATATAGCGAACACTATTATCCAGAAATCAGACATTTGACACTCCCGCTTCAGTGACTATTTCGCTTACCTTGTGAGCTATTTTGCGATTTATCCACGTTTGGTCTTTAACTATTCTTACTGAAGAGGCAGGGGCAAGCCATGGTGCGCCTGGTACGCCTACGCTATAACCCAAACAGCCAATCGGAATTGACAGATTGACGCTGACTTCGAAAGAAATCTCTGTGTCTGCTGACGAAAGGATAACCCCGTCGCCATCAACTACTGCTAAGGATTGTGCATCTTCAATCGACATTATTACAAACGGCATCGGCGTCAATTCATTCACCGCAGGTGATAGGGCGCTCAGTTCATCACTGCCAAAGATCTTATAAAGCGGCAGCAATCGCCAATGATCTGGCTCTGCTTCGAATGCTGGAGGTATTTGATAATGACTCGTTTCAGAACCGTCCGCTGTTGCTTCAAATAGCCGTTTTCCCGCCGTACCTCCAGTTAGTGCTCCACCAGCATCAGCTTGGAACTTATGCACCGATTGGTTTGAGTTCCAGCCAGGCGCCCATACAAAGGGAATCAGGGTAGCGGGCTGCTTGCCATTAGAGCCTTCCATTGAATAAGCGAACGGTGTGTCGTCGTCAATCGGCTGCTGAGGTTCGTGCACCGATAGACCTGCGTTGTTGGCAGTACGACCACTATTACGATGTGTTTGACGAGGAATTTTCATACCTCGATAACGAAAGTCATGGTTCGTGCTTGCTTCTACGATATCCGCAAGGACAGGAAAGTCGGCGGCACAGGCCGCGGTAATATCATCGAAAGTAGTTAGAGAATCGAACCCGCTTAAGCTCATTTTTTGGCCTAATTGTGTTAGCCAATGCGAAGATGATTGGCGTTGCTCAGCGGGCTTATATACCGGATAAAAACGTTGAGCTCGAGCTTCACTGCTAATAAGTGTTCCTTGAGCTTCGGCGAACGAAGAAGAGGGTAACGCGAGAGACGATTGAGCAAGCGTTGCTGTATCAACGCAATCCATCACCACAAGGTTCTTAACATTACTAATAAGGGCCTTTATTTGAGGTTTTGGAGCACGACGAAATAGGTCATTTTCAGCAATCAACAAGGTTTCGATTTGGCCATGACTGGCACGATCACAAAGTTCACTTAACGAGGCTTCTGAGCCATCTTGCATCAGTGAAACACCCAAACTGTTTGCTTCATTCAAACAATAGCTCAACATACTTTGAGAATTATTCAATGCTCGGTTGATGGCGGCTGCGGCTTGTATTACGGCTAGATCTTGGCAACCGGTTCCGCACACGATTAGCGGTTTAATTGCTGACTTTAGATCGTCAGCAATAGCCTTGATAAGTTGCTTTTCGGATGCACTAAACCCGTCGACAGAATCAAGTGATGGATCGAGCTCTAGCGCGATCGCAAAGCCAAATCTGGCGATGTCTGAGGGACTCGTCCTGAGCGTTTCTTTAGCAACGTCATCGAGACGCGTATCGGTCATTGAAATTATATAGAGCGGGCTCAATCGGTCCTGAGCCAAGACCCGTACCGCTTCGTCTTGCCATTCAGAGATACGCATATCAGCCGCCATTTTTTTGGCTAAATTACGCACGGATTGACGTAATGCTAAGGCCATTCTTGGCGCCGTATTGGTGACGTCTTCACCGAGAATTAGTACCGTATCGGCCGATTCGATTTGTCTCATCGAGGGCGTGATTGTAGAACTACTCTGCATCAGTGCCGCTATCTGGTCGATTAATGATGCTTGATGGTCGCCATTGCCGTTGTTAAAGTTTTTGCCGCCAACAATGCGCCTTAATAGATAGTTAGTTTCAACCGAAGCTCGCGGCGATCCGATCGCGGCAAGGCCGACACTATTGTTACACCAACTTGCAAGCGTATCGATAGCATGTTTACTTTCGATCGCATTGTATCGACCGTCATCGGAACGTAAACCGGAAAATTTAGCTCGTTTTTCGTCGTTAACATAGTTAGCTCCATAGCGACCTCGGTCGCATAAAAAATAGCCATTAACCTCGTTGTTAAATCGGTTATGAATGCGCTTTAACTTGCCGTAGCGCTCACCTGGAAAGATGTTGCAGCCTAATGCGCAGCCGTTGCAGATGGATGGTGCCGATTGCAGGTCCCACTTACGGGTGTAATCGTTGACTAGAGGTTTATCGGTGAATACTCCAGTTGGGCAAACTTCGACTAAATTACCGGCAAACTCACTTTCAAGGATACCGTCTTGTTGTCGGCCAAAATACACATGATCATGCGCTCCTTGAGCTGACAGATCGGTTCCCCCGGCGTAGTCATTGTAGAACCGTGTACAGCGATAACAGGTAATACATCGGTTCATCTCGTGGTTAATCAGTGGGCCTAGGTATTGATTGTTGTGGGTGGTTTTCTTACCTCTGTATCGTCGACTTCGATGTCCAACCATGACCGTAATGTCTTGTAAGTGGCACTCGCCGCCTTCGGCGCATACCGGGCAGTCATGTGGGTGATTGAGCATTAGCGATTCGACAACATTCTTGCGAAACTCACTGGCTTTCATCCCATCCATTGAAAAACGAGCGCCTTCTGACACGGGTGTCATACCGCCCATTACAATACGGCCGTGCTGATCATCGGCATCACGGAATTGCACCAGCGCACATTGTCGACAAGCGCCAACTGAGCCCATTTCTGGATGCCAACAAAAGTAGGGCAGGTCAATGCCGGCGCTGAGACAGGCCTTTAAAACGTTATCGCCTTCGGTAACTTCATATGGATTATCATCAATGTAGATAGTTGGCATTTCAGTTAACCCCTGCGCTTTCGCTGGCCGAGCTGATTGCAGTGCTATAAGGGCAAGCCTTGCCGTCAATATGCGCTTGAAAATCGTCAGCAAAATACTTCATGGCGCTGGCTAGGGGTTCCATCGCTCCAGGCGCCAACGCACAATGAGTATTACCGATTGCGCCAATAAAGCGCACTTGGTTTTGCAATGTATTCAAATCGGCTGGAATACCATTGCCGGTTTCTAAATCATCTAATACTTGCGCTGACCACGGCAACCCATCGCGACAGGGCGTACAGAAACCACAAGATTCTTGTGCGAAAAACGCGACTAAGTTTTTAGTCATACCAACTGGACAGGTTTTGTCATCGAGAATAATCATGGTGCCGGTACCGAGGCGACTACCGGCTTTGCCGATAACGTCGTAGTCCATAGCTAAGTCCAAGTGTTCTTCAACTAAGAAGTCTGTAGACGCTCCACCAGGTAAGAATCCTCTTAGTTTGTAGCCGGCTTGCATACCGCCAGCATGGTGTTCGATTAGTTCACGAATTGGCGTTCCCATGGGTAGTTCCCAACATCCAGGGTTGTTAACTCGACCGCTGACACCAAATAATTTTGTACCGTGGTCTTCGCCTCTGCCCAAGGTTTTATACCAGTCGGCTCCATTTCGAAGGATGTGGGTGATGTTGCACAGCGTTTCAACATTGTTGACTATCGTTGGGCGGCCCCATAAACCACTAACTTGAGGAAAAGGTGGTTTAGCGCGTGGGTTAGCCCGTTTACCTTCGAGCGATGAAATTAGCGCAGTTTCTTCGCCACAGATGTAACGCCCAGCACTACTATGCACATACAACTCAAGATTAAAGCCACTGCCAAAAATATCCTTACCTAAATAGCCTTTGGCGTAGCATGCGTCTATGGCTTCTTGCAAAAGCTTTGACGCGAGGTGATATTCGTGGCGAATAAATATGTAGGCTACATCAGCTTGAATAGTCCAAGCCGAGAGGATCATGCCCTCAATCAGTTGATGAGGATCGCACTCCATCAATAAACGGTCTTTAAATGTTCCCGGCTCCATCTCATCGGCGTTGCAAATCAGATATTTGTGGCCTTCTGAAACATTTTCCATGGGTACAAAACTCCATTTCATACCGGTTGGAAAACCAGCCCCTCCGCGTCCGCGCAAGCCTGAATCTTGAACAACCTTTAGACATTCCGCAGGCGTCATCTGATGAACCGCTTTGCGAGCCGCTGCATAACCATGGTTGGCTTGGTAGTCGTCAAGCGAAACTGGGTCGCGCGCAGCGTTGATATTTTGCGTCAGTGGCAACTTAGAAATCATTGCTCTTGGCCTCCTTTTATCGCTAGTATTTGGTTTATCTTATCTTCGGTAAGATCGAGATGAGTGTCTTCGCCGACCATCATTACCGGTGCTCTGTCACAGGCGCCTAGGCACGGAGTGGGAAGAAATGTATAGCGATTGTCGGCCGTGGTTTGACCTAAGCCGACGCCTAATTGACGGCTAATATGTTGCTCAAGTTGTGCATACCCTTTAATCCAGCAGGTGACGCTGTCGCATAATGAGATTACTTTCTCACCAACCGGCTTACGATAAATCAAACTGTAGAAGGTGGCGATTCCGTCAAGCTCAGCGGTCGACATATCTAAGTAGTCTGCTAAACCTTTTAAGCGCTCATCGGATACCCAACGATGATGTTTTTGAACAATTTTTAGCGCGTCAATAGCAACTGCCGAACGAGTAGGCGCATGCGAAATCTCATGATCTATTTCGGCCAATTCGGCTGCAGTCAAGATTGGGCTTATGCTTCTAGCCTTGCTACTTGAACTATTTTTTTCTATCGGTTGATTCATAATTTATGCTTACCTATCTACATCGGCCATAACAAAATCTATGCTGGCGATAATGGCAATTAAATCGGCGATCATTAGGCCGCGACTGATTAACGGTATTTGCTGTAAATGAGGGAATGATGGTGTTCTGATTCGAGTGCGATATGACATCGTGCCGCCGTCACTTATTAGGTGGTAACTGTTTAAACCTTTGGTTGCTTCGATCGGCACGCAGGCTTCGCCGAATGGAATTATCGGTCCCCAGCTAGTGTGCAAAAAGTGATGAATCAACGATTCGATATCGTGCATGGTGTCTTCTTTTGGCGGTGGCGAGGTGAGCCTATGCTCTGACTTGTATGGTCCCTCCGGCATATTGTCTAAACACTGCCGTACAATTCTTAAACTTTGCCGAATTTCTTCAATCCGAACAGCGGCGCGATCGTAGCAATCGCCGTTATGAGCAATTGGCACATCAAATTCAAATTGATCGTAGCCCGCATAAGGTCGCTGCTTTCGAAGGTCCCAATCAACTCCCGTTGCTCGTAAATTAGGGCCAGTAACCCCCCATTCGATCGCTTCTTCTGCAGAATATTTGCCAATACCAATAGTACGATTTTTAAGAATGCTATTTTGCATTGCCATCTTGTCGTAGTGATCGAGGCGAGCTGGCATTGAATCAATGAACTCTCGGACTAATTTCTCCCATCCATTTGGTAAGTCGGCGGCGACGCCACCAATGCGAAACCAAGCAGGATGCATTCGTCCACCAGTGATCGCTTCGATAATGCCAAATAAACGTTCACGGTCAGCGAACATATAAAACACTGGTGACATTTGTCCAATGTCTTGCACGAAAGTACCGTAGAACACCAGGTGGCTGGAAATTCTAAATAGCTCAGCTAGCATGATACGAATAACTTTGGCTTTCTCAGGCACCTCGATACCGGCAAGCTTCTCGACTGATAAGCAATAGGGTAGGTTATTCATTACCCCGCCAAGGTAGTCGATGCGGTCGGTATAGGGCATATAAGACGGCCAAGACTGCCGTTCGCCCATTTTTTCGGCACCACGATGGTGGTAACCGATATCAGGCACAGCATCAACAACTACTTCGCCGTCGAGTTGTAAGGCAATTCGAAACACGCCATGCACGCTCGGGTGGTTCGGCCCCAAGTTTAAGAACATATACTCAGTGCCGTCTTTGCTGGTTTGCATTCCCCATTCTTCAGGCCGAAATCGCAATGCTTCTTGTTCTTCGGCTTGTTTGGTTTCGTTTAAGCTAAAAGGCTCCATTTCTGTGGCACGAGCAGGATGGTCTTTACGTAAGGCGTGTCCTTCCCAGGTTGGCGGAAGAAGAATTCGGTATAAATTTGGATGGCCGGTGAAACTTATTCCAAACATATCCCATGCTTCGCGCTCGTACCAATTGGCATTTGCCCACAGCGACGTAATCGTGGGTACCGCATACTCGGCTGCTGCCGATGTTTGCGCCGCTAGTTTAAGGCGAATATCTAGATTAAGGCTTAAAGAAAGTAGGTGATAGACCACAGTGAAGTCTGATTCGGGTTGGCCGTGGCGATGCTCTCGAAGTCGTTCATCAATGCCGAATAGGTCATACAGCATTGGGAAATAAGGTTTTAGGAATTTAAGCACTGGATGTAATAGGTCCGCTTGAATCCAAAGTGTTGGAATATCATCTACCGTTTGTTGCACCACAAACGCGTCAGAGCCAAACTCTTCAAAGAGCTTAGCTACCATGTTTAGACCTTTAGTTTGTTCAACTGCCAGCATGTTATTCCTAATTTCGTTTGCTACTTCTTAAATGGTCGGTACGGCTATCCTCATACTTCAGTTGGCGGACGGTACTTAGTCGCCGCATTTCGTTCTTTTTGTAAACGGTCTCGTTGGCTGGGCATTTTTGGTTTGATAATCCCTTGTTCTCCAACCGTCCAACTCAGAGGCCGTTGTTCCTGTTTGATTGATTCCTGCAACATCATCAAGCCTTGCATTAAGGCTTCTGGACGAGGAGGGCAGCCAGGCACATAAACATCGACGGGAATGAATTTGTCGACACCCTGTACCACACTGTAAATATCGTACATGCCACCAGAATTGGCGCATGAGCCCATGGAAATAATCCACTTAGGTTCTAATAATTGGTCATAGAGGCGTTGTACTACCGGCGCCATCTTGCGAAATACGGTGCCTGAGATCACCATTAAGTCGGCTTGGCGTGGCGTTGCTCGAATCACTTCTGAACCAAAGCGAGCGATATCATGGCGCGAAGTGAACGAGGTGGCCATCTCTACATAGCAGCAGGATAAGCCAAAGTTAAATGGCCATAAGGAATGCGCTCGTCCCCAAGCGATTAGATCATCAAGGTTGGCAAACATCACATTGCGTTTAACTTGCTCCTCAATCATTTCATTTGTTTGTGCAGAAGATGATTCTTCTGGGCGAGTTAGGTTCCATTCCATCAACGACTTTCCTCTTGGTTAGTAGCGCGAGCGGTAATTGCCGGTGTTAGTTTAAGTTTTGGACGGCCATCAAAGTCAGTTCGTACTTTGACTCCCCAGTCCAATGCTCCTGAACGCCACTCGTAGATTAGCGCCACAACCAGCACGGCGACAAATACTAAAATAGAAAAATAGCCTTGCCAGCCTAATTCGAAAAAGGCGATGGCCCAGGCAAAAATGAAAACAGTCTCGAGGTCAAAGATGACGAAGAAAATAGCGATCAGATAAAAGTCGACAGAGATGCGTCCTTGAGCATTGCCGACCGAAACAATTCCAGATTCGAAAGCCTCGTTAGTTGCGGCATTAGCACGACGCTCGCCTAACAACCATGATAAACCCAACATGGTTAGGACTAATGCAATTACCGCCACGAAATACACAACAAGAGGCCATATTTGCAAAGATGCAGCCTGACTTATCGTAGCTTCGTTCAACCGGAAATACCCCATATGACGTTAGAAAATGTTTGTTCAAATTAGAACAAACAGTACACGGCCAGCGGCTGAACTTACTCACATACATCAGCTACTCTGACAGGTGACTAATAAAAACTGTAACGATGTTTTAGTGAAAACGCAAGATTAGTATTTTTAATTGACTATTGTCCGCTTTAAAATGAGCTCGAGAGGTGATCCAAATCGGCCTTCTGTAGCGTCATTTAAGGTCAAGAATTATCGTATTTGCGAGAGCCGAGAAGGGGCATTTTAGCGATAAGACTTAGGCGCAAAAGCCCGTAAAACCTTAGCATTTTAGAACTGATAAAAAATAAAGTAGGTGCTTGAACTTTCACCTCATGCGATTTTTTTAAGCCCTCTAGATATTGTTCAAGAGCTTATAATTGGCAATTAGCCAAAATGTTAAATTAGCCAAGCAAGTAAGCTAGCTAAGACGGTCAATCAGCCTTTGATATAGATTCTCGAAGCCGCCATTACTCATGATTAAGATGTTGCTTCGACCTTGGTCTTGATCAATCAATTGAGTAAGTTCTTGCAACAGTAATTCGGTACTGTCAAAGGCCGTTATCGAGGTTGACTCTAACTCGCTGATGTCCCATTTGACATTTTGATCGGCGAAGACCAGCACTTTGTCTGCTTTTGCTAGGGCGTCTTGTAGAAGGTGCTTGTGAACGCCGCTCTTCATGGTATTCGAGCGAGGCTCTAATACGGCAATAATTTGTTCCTTGCCGACGCTACTGCGTAAACCTCCGAGAGTTTCAGCTATGGCAGTAGGGTGGTGAGCGAAGTCGTCGAATACACGTGCATTTGATTGGTCAAATATGACTTCCATGCGCCGTTTAACTGACGTGAAGCTGGCTAAAGATTCGACTGAATTCGCGATCGGTATGCCTACATGATGAGCGGCCGCTATTGCCGCAACCGCATTGGCCATATTGTGATCGCCGATTAACGACCAACTGACTAAATGTTTTTCAGTACCGTGAATAAGGTAAAACTGCGAGGCATCGTCATTTATTTTTTCAGCACGCCAATCGCTATCGGCCGAATTAAAACTTTTCAATTCGCTCCAATAGCCCATCTCGAGCACTTCTTTAATGGCCTGAGACTCATGATTGTAAATAATTTGGCCGTGTTGCGGTACCGTTTTGAGTAGGTGATTAAACTGGTTTTGGATGGCCGCCAGGTCGGCAAAAATATCAGCGTGATCAAATTCTAAGTTGTTTAAAATTAGAGTGCGCGGTTGATAGTGAACAAATTTGGAGCGCTTGTCACAGAAGGCGGTGTCGTATTCGTCGGCTTCAATAACAAAAAAAGGTGTTTTTCCTAGCCGAGCAGACTCGCCAAAATTTTCAGGTACACCGCCTATTAGGTAACCGGGCGCTAAGTCGTTTTCTTCAAGCAACCACGCCAACATACTGCTGGTGGTGGTTTTCCCATGAGTACCGGCTACGGCGAGTACCCAACGACCCTGTAGCACGTGCTCGCCTAGCCATTGTGCGCCAGAGGTATAACGCAAGCCCTGGTCAAGCACGGCTTCTAATTCGGGGTTACCCCTAGAAATAGTATTGCCGACCACTACGATATCTACATTTTGCGGAATATTCTTAGCATTATAACCCTCGAATAACTCGATGCCCAATGACTCAAGTTGTGTGCTCATTGGTGGGTAAGTGTTGGCGTCAGAGCCAGTCACCCCCATACCAAGGTCTCTCGCCAACCTAGCAACACCGCCCATAAAAGTACCGCAAATACCAATTATGTGAATATTCATTTTGACTGTGCTTCAAGCTGAGCGGCTTCGATGGCCGTTTTTATAGTCTCCCACTCGGCGAGCATTTCGGTTTGAAATTTAGGGAATATTAAAATCACCATCAAGTAGCTGATGGCCGTATAAGCAATTGTCAGCATCAGAGATGCAAGCATAGAGCAATCCAAAGCTGCACGCAGAATCAGCACTGTCAGGTAGATACTCCATATTACTAGAACCGGTAAGGCAAGCTGTAAGATCACCGTTACGGTCATGATTACTGAAGCCATTGTTACAAGTACGGTAATACCAAACAATGCCGTAACCGTCTGCACAAAACGGCCGGCTTTACCTTGACTACGAAGTAACGCGTAAATCACCAATGCTTCGCCAATAGACGACACTAAGCTGTAGCCGAAAGGGTTGCTCAAGGATTCCATCGATGAAAATGATATATATCGCAGAAACACAACACTCATTGCCAATAAAATGGCTGCCTGTAAACTGTAGTCGAGATCTTGAGGCTCACGTTTACGCAGTAAGATTTGAATTAGTTGTTTGATTATTTGCATAATTAACGCGACCTTTAGGGTGCGCAGAGTGTTATCAATTGAAGCCGAAATCACTATTTGGATGGCTGAGTTATGAGCCGCATGTTAGCATCATCGTTTAGATAAAATTAGCCGTGTTACCAAAAAAAATATGAATTACTTGATTGAGGAGCAACAACAGCTCAAGGACCTAGAGCCTCTGTTTAAACAACTGAGTGAACAATCGGGTATTGTCGCCGTAGACACTGAGTTTCTTCGTGAGAAGACTTACAGCGCTAAATTATGTTTAGTGCAGCTTGGTATTGCCGAACATCAATATTGCATTGATGTGTTATTGATTGATGATTTAACTTTATTGATCGATTTATTCGCAGATCAGAACATTCTTAAACTTTTCCATGCAGCTCGACAGGACATGGAAGTGGTATATCAAACCTTAAATGTACTGCCTAGGCCCATTTTTGATACTCAATTAGCCAGTGCGTTTTGCGGTGGTGATATGCAGCAAGGCTATGCAGCGATGGTGCTCGAGCGAACCGGCATTGAGTTACCCAAAACACAGTCGCGTACCGATTGGACGCGTAGACCATTATCGGCTGATCAAGTTGAGTATGCGGGTGATGATGTAGCTCATTTAGAAGAGCTTTATCGACAGACTCAACAATTATTAGAACAAAGCAAACGGGTAGAGTGGTATCAACAAGAGATAGAAAGTTACTATCAATTAGATAAGTACATTATCGACCCAGCCATGGCCTATAAGCGCTTATCTGGTGGTAGTTTAAAAATTAAGCAACAACACGTGCTAAAAGCTATGGCTGAGTGGCGCGAGGCGACTGCGCAAAAGCGTGATATTCCGAGATCTTGGGTGATGCGAGATGAAAAACTCTATGACTTGGTGATTCAGCAGCCGAAAACAGAGCAAGAAATCAAAGATATGGATATTTTTGGTCGAAAATCGGTGCTGTATTTAGCGCCGTTAGCGCTGGAAATAATGAATAATGTAGATGCCTCAGAAGAGCGTTTATGGCGTAAAGTTGAACCGCTCACCAAGCAAGAAAAAGGGATTTGCAGCGGTTTAATGAAAGAACTACGGAGTATTTCTGAAATCCTAGGCGTTGCTCAAGGCTTGCTTGGTACGCGTAAAGATATAGAGAACCTGTTTCGGCATCGTCAGTCTAGACGTTTGCTATCAGGCTGGCGCAAAGAACAAGTAGGCGAAGCTATATTGGCTAAGCT
>JAWUZB010000142.1:0-7345 GCA_034110505.1 Gammaproteobacteria bacterium | reverse complement strand
CGATTTGAAGCAAAGTTATTAGCACAGCTTAACCACCCGAATATTGTGCAACTCTACGACGTAGTCGAGCAAGAAAACATTCTTGGCTTGGTAATTGAGTTCATTGGCGGCGATACGCTAACACAACGCCTGAAACAAGCTCCAAGTAAAGATGTAAAATTGAAATGGTTATCTGAAGTAGCCGAAGGGCTAGCGAGCGCCCATCAAAAAGGCATTGCTCATTGTGATTTAAAAACCGACAACATTTTAATTACGCATGCCAATATCGCCAAGATCGCCGACTTCGGCATTGCCAAAGTAAAGTTAGATGGTTATCTAGAAGACGACGGTTTAACCCGTATCGACAGTGTCAGTGGAAGTTATTTTTCACTCTCGCCAGAACAAGCCACAGGACAAGGGGTGGATACACGCACCGATCTATTTTCACTAGCGATATTAATTTATCAAACTTTAATCGGTGAGCATCCGTTTGGCGACACTAGTAATAAGGTTGCTTTGTTACAGAGAATTATCCATCAACCGTTAGAGCTGTCTCCTTCTGGGCAGCAGAAACTTGGTGCCAGGCTTACCGGCTTGATTAAAAATTTGCTAAGTAAAAAACCACAAGAGCGTTTATATAACGCAGGCGAGATATCTGAGCTTCTTAGGAGTAATCAGGAGCAACGATCAGCAAATATCAGTAACGACAATACTCTTGAAATTCCGCTTCAGGTAGCAAAGATTGATTTAGAGCAAGATGTCTCAGCAGCGCGAAGCCCCTGGCTAAGTAGGTTATCTTTTATAACTGCGGGTTTTTTAGTTGGCATTGTTCTAATTCAATTAATGCCCGAAAAAAAGGCTTCGGTGAGCGATATCTCTTACATAGCATTAGACGAAATAGCGATAACCGCAGCGGAGGGTTTTAATAAAGCACTTTTGCCACTAATCAAAAATGCGATTCGGCAATCAGCTGAAGACTCTATATTAGGATTTGAGAGAACCGGCTTAGTAGAGTCAAAGGAACTCAACTCTACCAATGGTAGTTATGAGCAACGGGCAAACAACATTGGCGTCAAAACCATCGTGGTTATTTCAGCAAATTGTAGGCTCGAAAAATGTGACATTAAAATTCAACGGCGTGTTGGCGAGAGAATGGCGGTCGCAAAGCAAACAACACTTCCGGTTGCAAGCAATTCTCTAATAGAGGTGCGAAATGCGATTTCAAACCAGCTACCGAAACTGTTTAACCTCAATGAGTCGATTTCAAATGATAAATCGATTCTTCTCAGCGAGAAAAACTATCGCCGTTATTTAGAGATTTACACCGATACCAATACTGGGACTGTTGCTGGACCGCAACAATTCCTGGATATTCAAAATTTCATTTCCGAAAGCCCTGATTTTGTGCCGTCATATTCACTTGCCTATCGAATGGGAAACTACCTGGCCATTAATACGGGTGATAAGAAGTATCTACATACTCTGAGGGAAATATTTAATCGAGCTTCAAATGAAGTATTAGGTGACATTCAGGTACAACGAAGAATCATAAATCTCTCCTTAGACTTAGGCGAAATCGACAAGGCAAAGGCTGCCTTTCAACGATTGAACGAAGATGTGAGCGATGACCTTTTTTTGAGCGAAATCGAAAGTTCGATTGCCTTTGCTGAAAATGACAACCAGAAACTGCTAAAGTTAGACAGGCAGAATGCAACTTGGAGGCCGTCTTTTAGTAATCTTTACAATCTGGCCTATTCAGAATTCTTTTATGGCAGCCAAACTAAAGCAAAAGAAGCACTTGACCGATCCCTGCAACTTATACCCAATGAACCGTATGCATTGAATCTATTAGCCACCTTAGAATTAGCCTCTGGAAATGTGCTTGAAGCGATAAGTGCTTACCAAATTTTATTAGAAGGTAGCAGCCCGGATGATAGCGATTTGTTATCCAATTATGGAGTTGCTCTTGCCCTGAATGGAAGCCACCAAGAGGCGATTAAAAGTCAACTCAAAGCGGTCGAGATCAACCCGAAAGCACCACTCAACTTCCTCAATTTAGCCGACGCGTATAATTTAGCGGGAAATCGTGAATTAGCAAATAAAGGCTATATGGAGGTGTTGCGTTTGATTGCGGACGACCCAACATCGGCACAGGAGTTTAGCTATCAGGCTCAGGCACAAGCACACTTAGGAACCTTAGGTTTGGCTGTTAGAACATTGAAAACTGCGAACCAGAAATTCCCAGAGTATGCCGAACTCGACTATGCATCGGCTATCGTCAATACATTGGCAGCAAATTATGTTTCGGCGTTAGTTGATGTTAACGATGCGATTTCAAGAGGAACCGCGCCAATATGGTTTTCTTTCAAGTGGTTCAAACCACTATGTGGGCAAGCATTGTTCATAAAAGCTGTTGGGACCGCGACTAAAACATTATGTAGTTAGTCGCGGCAGACACGTACAGCTTAGGTTGGTCGTCTTTTAGCACCCAAGCCCGGGTCAATAATTCCTTGATCTGTTATAAAATAAACAACTGGGTAGGTGACTACCTCGCCCTGCGCCGGCTCCAAGAATCTAAGCGTTAAATCCGAGCCAACAGCCGAATCTACTTCTATACAATGAAGGCTCTGCTGTTCTGGTGTTGGGTTTGTGACTGGCACTGTAGAGACTGGCGTATTTAGGTTAAATTTATTGCCTCCTTTCAAGCTAATCTTCAGTTCAACACTCCCTTGATCTCCCGCGTCACCTTTTGATGAGAAGACGGCCTCAACCATATCGACGGTGTGCTTTTTACCTTTAACCTCGTCTTTCCAACGCATTTTACCAAAATAGAAAGGTGCTCCAGGGTATGCAAGTTGACCTTTCTTTAAGCTGACTGATACGGGGTCCAAAGCAACACTTCCAGACTCGACTGACACTTCTGAAATTTCAAGAACCTTCATTGTTATGTTTTTAATTTTTGCGTTACTCATTTTCTGTTCTCCATTTTAGAATCAACGTTACCTTATCGAATATTATTTGGCTAGCGCTTAACCGCCAACTCAAATAACCAGCTTAACTTAGCACTAATACAACAAATAGAAAATCAGCTGTAATGGCCTGTAATATTATTTAGTTGGCCAAACGCGCACTATTGATTAATCAAATGACGCTGACCTTTATCACCACCAAGTACCTTAGTAATACTTGACCGTAAAAGGAGTTTCCTACGATTGTTACTGAGTCTAACTAATCGTGATTATAAGGACTTAGAGGTTAGCCGAATAGGAGATGAATGCCATGGATGGTTTTTTAAATTAATCAGCATTAAAACGGGAAGGCACCTTATGTATAAAACTTTAAAACCGTACGCATCTATGCTGTTTTGGTTCGCTCTGGGAATGACCGCGTCACTATTTTTTCTCAAGTCATTGATACTAAGTACAGGCTCTGATGATACTGCAAACCCGACGACTGATAATATTCGCAGTCAGGCACCAAATTTGACGCTGACTGTACAGGCAATTAGGCGATCTCTTCCAGCGAGCTCATATCGCTCATAGATCACATCAAGTTATCGCAATTTAAACCGAGCCTCATCGGTTTATTGCTTTAGAAAATGTTGGTTACTACTTCTATAGACCGGTTCAAGATTAGTGCCTATAAGCTGTTCTAGAGGCACCCTTGATATAAGCTGCTTTGATCTGTCATGAAACCTGTTGTTTATTTCGATTTAATAATCAACATGCGGGTGATGTGTTGTTCAATGAGATTTTCTTTTAGATTCCAGACTCATAGAGTACTCATCTATAAAAGTGGTCGTCCATGACCGTCTCAACTTCCCGTGAGTATTCCGTTTCCCTGCCTTCTAGCCCACCTTCAATCAATCCATAGAAAGTAGTTTAGCGAGGGTAATTCGGAGTTGCTATTACACACCATTACACCGGCATTAATGTGGGAAGTGTGATTCCATATAATTTAACAAATGAGAAATCTTAACGACTACGACCTTAAGGTAATAAGTTAAACGAGAGCGATAGAACCATGCCAAGCGATAGCAAAGCCTGGTGGCTAAGCGTTCAGTCAAATCAGGTATGATCGTAATCTTCAATGCTGTTGTATTAACCGGTGCCGTATCGGCAGAGTGCTGAAGCCGAAAATTAACCGACTAGCGATCGAAAATCGCTAATAATTGGCTATCTCCTTGCCAATTTTTCAAAAAACGTTTTCGATCTTTGTTGTGACCTTTCAACCAAGTCACGGGGTTTCTATGCTGCTGAGCTGCATCTAAATCAATGAAATAAAGCCGATCATTACACCACATCAAATTACTCGCTTTTAAATCACCATGAGTCAAACGCGCTTCTTTCAACTTTTCAAATGCGTCATCAATCGCGTCGGCAACCTTCAGCTGCTGGGCCTGACTCATGCTCGGCAACAAGGTCATCAGCTCTTGACCATCTAGAAATTCATTTACGAAATAAGCGTTTAGACGAAAAGGTCCAAAACGATCTTCTAACATCAGTATCGGCGCGGCAACATTTAAGCCCGCTTCAGAAAAAGCATAACTCATTTGCCAACACCTTCGTGCTCGAGAGCGCCGCAACGCACGCTTTATTTTATGCCATTGGTTGCGAGGGTTGTATCGTTTCAACACCATCGGCTCGCCGGCCAACACAACACGAGACACCGTGGTAGTTCGGTCGTGCTTAAAAGCTGAGCCTACATCGAGCAATAGCTTATTTAATAATTTTGCATTCTTAGGAAGTAGGCCAAGATACTCCGACGACATCCAGATACGAGAATTCCAATCAATACTTCGGGTTACCGGCTGTTGAGCCCAGTCAATTCGGTCCCCTAGCAAGCGACTATTTCCCAACAACATGTCGAGGCTCACTAGAGTCTTTATCGTCAACTCTGGTGGTCGCCTCAGATGGCTTTAACGCAGATGCACCCGTATCGGAAAAATTACCTTCTATCACTTGTGTTGGCTTGGAGTGCTGATGTTTCAGCTTTTCTAGCACTAATGCTTTGCGTTTCTCCGATTCATACAACTTGTTACCACGGCTTTCGACCTTACGCCAGAAGCTTGTTTCAGTACGTAAAATTTCGCGTAACGGCTTATCGCGATACAGTTTCATAAAACGCAATAAGTCACGCTTGGTTAGACCTATATCTTTGCTCGAATAATACAAGCCGGCGATATCTTTAACCGACCAACGTTCAGGTGTCTTTCGGCGCATCTGAATACGGTGTAAATCAATCAGATAAAGCTTACTTTCAAGTGACACCTGATCATCGGCTTCGAAATGCGCATCCAACAAGAAATGACATAGATAAAAGTCACGATGGTTAGCACCGTTTTCATGAATCACTCTTGCGGTTTCAACAACCTTTTTCAGTATCCATCGTTTGAGCCTTACTTGTTTTAAGGTGCGCGGAGGATTCTCTTTCCATTCACCACAAAAATCCTCTAAGCTCGTTTCAGTCGGCAATGCTTGGGTAACGATAAAAGAGTGTTTGGTGGCAGGGTTATTGCCACGGATACCATAAGCGGCAACGGTCATTGTATCGATTTCTAAATCTTTCAATCGGTGCACGCCATGCCACTCATTCAAAGCGCCAACAACTGGCGCACGAAGATAGGTTAGGTTTTTGATAATTTCACCCCAGCCTACACCGGTGTGCATCTTCAAAAAATAATCTTTATTGCCGCGCGTGAAGCGCAAGGTACGTCTACCTAGTGCTTCTCTATAGACTTTGCCCTCAATATTCATCATTTGGTAAAATGAATCTTCACCCTTCAATGACTGGCGCAGCTCATTGGTGATGTATAGAGACTCATCACTTTTCTGGCGCATTTCACCCGGCAAATACAAACGGTGTTGAACACAGGTTTGCTCAATAAAATCTACCGCGCGCTGCGGCATCACATAAAGGCTTGGGTTTTGGCCGTATTTTAGACCGTTCTCGCGCCACTGCTCTTTTTGCTCTGACAGCAGCATCTCTAAGAGCTTTTCATTCAGCTCATCTTGCGAGAAACGTTTGCGCAGTACAAAACCCGCATCGGCGGTTTTAATATGCGGCGCATAACCACACACAGGGGTTGCCAATACTGGCAAGCCCGAGACGATCGCTTCTAATAATACGCCGCCGGTGGTCTCGGCATAGGCTGGGTGCAATAGCATGTCACCCGCTTTCATTAGTGCAGGCACATCTTTACGACCGCCTAAGAAATGAATGTTATTGGCGACGTCATGACGGTTAGCTAAGCGCTGGAAAGTATCTGTTTTATCTTGGCCGACGACGAATAATTTGGTCTTGGCCAGCAAGTCTTTAGGCAAGGCAGCAAGGGCTAGTATTGCTCGATCTAAGCCTTTGGTCTGAAAACCAGAGCCAATCAGCAGCACTAGATTGTCGTCTTCT
Organism: Gammaproteobacteria bacterium; assembly: GCA_034110505.1. GTDB lineage: Bacteria > Pseudomonadota > Gammaproteobacteria > Arenicellales > Arenicellaceae > Arenicella. The sequence continues at coordinate 961 of JAWUZB010000142.1, read as the reverse complement.
TTGATGCCTAAGGAGGTACGTAACGAAATACGATCAGGTAATTCGTCTAAATTAGCCCAACGGGCTTTTTCTAAGGTTGGTGGCAAGCAAAGAAAGCGTGAATCCTGAGTTAAATAGTACTGTTGGTAGATCAGTTTTTCACGATCAGACAAGGACAATATATTGGTTTGTGATGAGGCCTGGAAAACGCCTCTCTCAAAACTCGAGAAGTATAAAAAACGCGGCGTAAAACGATAGAAAAATGAATGCCTCAAGAATGAACGACCAACATAGCAATAGTCGCCGCAATAGTAGATATCCATTCCAGGGATTTTATTAAAACCAACTACCACATCAAACTCTCGAGTCTCCAATAGTTTACGAAGCTTACGATGAAACGTATGAGCACGCGTATGATTGGTCAGCGCGAAGTGTTTGATGATCACTACTTCAACGCCCTCGGGTACATCACCTTCCCAACTACCCGTAAACACAGTCGCTTTGTGACCACGTTGGGTACATTCATTGGCTATACGCAGCATGTCTAACGACAAGCCACTGTATGGGAAGTGTTTATAAAGGCAGAAGGCGAAGTGCATAATTAATCAGTATCTCGAGCTTAGGCTGAATTATACGCCTAAAGTTAAGCAATTTTAGAAGTTTTGGTGAGCTAGGTTATTTGCCGGTAGAGTGTCTGCCAGACAGCCATTGCACTAAGCTTAGGATTGGCGCCAGAAGCCTTGTAACATGGGGGTTCAATTACCGTTTCGCTTAGCTTGGAGCACTGCTTTTGTAAACAAGGCGAACATTGGTAAGTACTTTGAATCAGGGTTTGATGCCGGCCAACCGCGCCAGTTAATGTTGAATCTGTCGAACCATAAATTGAGACACAAGGTATACCCACTGCCGCCGCCATGTGACCTAAACCGGTGTCTACCGCAATCGAGCCTGAAATACCCGAGATAGTGCGCGCTAAATCGGT
>JAWUZB010000141.1:0-17427 GCA_034110505.1 Gammaproteobacteria bacterium | reverse complement strand
CGTGTTATTGAGCCACAACCGCAGCCTAGTTCCAGCACCCTAGTGACACCATCCAAGTTCAACAGACGAAGTAAATTCGCACGCGCACTGGAAAGGTGATATTCAGTCGGCCAATCGTATATAGCGGCTTGTAGTTCTTCCGATTGACAGGATAGATCTTCGGCCGTACTCAAAATCTTATACAGCTCAGCCTCCGATTTTTCGCCATCAGAATAGTTAAACTCTCGCTCAGCAGACCCCGCTTGATAAACACCAGATGTACTTTGAGAGAAGCGATTTAATTCGACTAATTTGCTCATCTTTCACCTTCTGAAATAAGGGTCATATTGCCATCCAATGCGGCGTAACCAAACGAATCATGAGTTTCACTAATGTGTAAGTGAATCATGTCATAGCGGCGATCAACTGGGATCGCGTCTTTAGACTCATGGTCTTGAGCAATACCCAAGGAAATAAAATAGTCTCCGGCTAACAAGTTCAAGGTTAGACGATATTCAATAGAAACTAAATCACCGGCCTTCTGTTCGGTGGGAAGCTCGCCTACTAGCCTTGAGTTAGTTCCATAAACCGCATTACCATCATTGGTTTTAACGGTAATGCCGTAGATCAAATCGCTAACGTCGTTTTCAAATAGTGCTGACATTTTTATCTGTAACTTGTCTCCACGTTGCACTAAACCAGTGGTAGGAGCACCATTTTGCAACACTTCATAATGGCAAATTTTAGCCCGTCCATCGCCCCATCGCTCTTCGTTAGAGTTATAGGTCGGATGGCTCAAACAATTGTCTTGAGTCGGGTCAAAGTCAACACTGTAGTCATTCGGATTGACCTCGACAGAAGGTTTTACATCCACATCTGAGGAAAACATCATCTCCAAATAGGCTTGAACAACCTCTTTTGGACTGCCTGTGAGCTTTAACTCGCCCTCGTCAAGCATGATCGCGCGATCGCAATATTGTAAGACACTATCGGTTGAGTGGGTGACAAACAAAATTGATACGCCTTGTTCTTTTAGCTGCTCTAAGCGTCTGAAACATTTGCGTTGAAAGCGCACATCGCCAACCGCGAGCGCCTCATCGACAATTAAAATATCCGGGTTCATATTAATCGCAACAGCAAATGCTAAGCGAACAAACATACCACTAGAATATGTCTTCACCGGTCTGTGCAAAAAATCTCCCAAGCCACAAAAATCGACGATATCAGGCAATTTTTGATGAAATTCTTCGCGACTTAGACCCATGATTGACGCATTCAGCCGCGCGTTTTCCATGCCAGTGAATTCTGGATTAAACCCGGCGCCAAGCTCTAATAAGGCCGAAATTCGGCCGGTGGTCTGACAATGTCCTGAGGTCGGCTGTAAAATACCTGTGACAATTTGTAGGAGGGTCGATTTACCCGATCCATTCTTACCAACAATACCAAGAGTTTCGCCTTTATGAACCGTTAAGTCGACGCCTTTGAGCGCCCAAAATTCTTGGTAGAATTTTTTCTTTTTGCTGAAACTCTGCCACAAGCGGTGAATTGGCTGTTGATAGGTTTCATAGCATTTGGTTATATTGTCAACCCTAATAACCGGCGTTGGATTGATTGAGCGCTTAAATGACATCAGCAAACCCACCACGTGTGCGTTTAAAAAACCAAATTCCTAGCAGCAACATAGCAACAGCGCCAATAGAATAAATGCCAAGTAATTGCCAGTCGGGTAGCTGACCGAACAACATCACGGCGCGTAGTTGTTCGACAATAATAGTCAATGGATTTAGCCAAAGAACATAGGGCTGAAGCTCAAGCGGTAAACGATCAAAAGGAAACACGATAGAACACAGAAACATCAGCACCGTCATCAGCACACCGACCACTTGTGATAGGTCTCGAACATACACTCCGAGCACCGATATAAACCACGACAGGCCAAGTAAAAACACCACAAATGGAAATAGTACGACTGGCGTTAACAATAGTGTCCAATGCAGTTCATTGCCGGTGAAAAGATAAATAGCCATGAGAATTAGCAAGCCCAAAAACATGTGAAAAAGAGCATTAGCTAAGCCAACTAAGCTTAGGATTTCTAATGGAAAAACTACTTTTTTTACATATTGAGAATTGCCCGTTATCATACTAACTGAACCGATAACAACCTCTGCCATCAAGCCATGGCAAAGTAAGCCAGCAAACAATATCAATCCAAAATCGATATTGTCTTGGCCGGCAACACCCCATTTAACCTTCATCACCATGCCAAACACAAAGGTATAAACCAATAGCATTAATATCGGGTAGAAGAAGGCCCACAAAAAACCTAATTGTGAACCTCTATAGCGTTTCTGAACGTCACGCTTGAGCATTTGCACAAACAAATACTTATTATTTAATACGCTAGAGAGCATGTTTTATTATTCTTATGCCTGTTTTGAAACTGTTTGGATAAACGCGATTACTAGGGTTATTGCTCGGCTAATCAATACCAATAAACTGATGTTTATTCTCTAAAATGGTCGTCAGATAGCGACCGTAACCACTCTTAGCATATTGGTGAGCCGCTTTTTCAAGCTCGTTTTCACCAATATAGCCTTTACGAAAGGCAATCTCTTCGAGACAAGCCACTTTCAAGCCTTGTCGACTCTCAATCGTTTCGATAAACATCGACGCCTGCAGCAGTGATTCATGCGTGCCCATGTCTAACCATGCGAGACCTCGACCAAAAACTTGCACCGATAACTCGCCCCATTCCAGATATTGTTTATTTATATCAGTGATCTCCAACTCGCCACGTTCTGACGGTTGAATACCTTTTGCCACATCAACAACTCTATTATCGTAGAAATATAGGCCTGTAACGGCATAGTTTGATTTTGCTTTTTTTGGCTTCTCTTCTAAACTTAGAGCGTTCCATTTGTTATCAAATTCGACCACTCCATATCGCTCAGGGTCGTGTACAGGGTAGGCAAAAACGGTTGCCCCCTTTTTCTGATCTCCCGCTTGTGAAAGATGTTTACTTAGATCGGAACCGTGAAATACGTTATCGCCAAGTACTAATGCGCAATCGTCGTTACCAATAAACTCTGAACCGATAATAAATGCTTGAGCAAGACCATCTGGCGATGGCTGCACCGCATATGAAATATTAATACCCCATTGAGACCCATCACGCATCAGTTGCTGAAAACGAGGAGTATCTTGCGGCGTCGAAATAATTAAAATATCTCGGATACCCGCTAACATCAATGACGACAGTGGGTAATAAATCATTGGCTTATCGTAAACCGGTAATAACTGTTTCGATACGGCTTGAGTGACTGGGTGTAAGCGTGTGCCTGAACCGCCGGCTAGAACTATTCCTCTCATTTTACTTTCCTATACTGGTTTAACGTAAACTTTATCAATTTATTATTTCGAGCCTAAACGGTCGCCGCTGTAATCGCCGGATACCTTAGCCACCCATTCGTCATTATTTAGATACCATTCTACGGTTTTTCGGATACCTGTTTCGAATGTTTCTTCTGGCGTCCAACCTAGCTCTCGCTCTATTTTTGCCGCGTCAATTGCATAACGACGGTCATGCCCTGGTCGATCGGCGACATAAACGATTTGCTCAGCATACTTTTTGCCATCAGTGCGCGGCGTTATATCATCGAGGATGGCACACATGGTTGTCACCACCTCAATGTTAGTTTTCTCATTGTGACCACCAACGTTATAGACTTCACCATTCTTGCCTTGAGTAACGATGCTCCACAGAGCCTTTACATGGTCATCAACAAACAGCCAATCGCGAATATTATCACCTTTGCCGTAAATAGGTAGCGACTCACCGGCCACTGCCTTTTGAATAATAAGTGGTACTAGTTTTTCAGGAAATTGAAACGGGCCATAATTATTAGAACAATTTGAAATAACTACCGGTAATTTGTAGGTTTTATTCCAAGCACGAACCAGGTGATCGGAGCTTGCCTTACTTGCTGAATAAGGCGAATTCGGCTTATAACGAGTAGTCTCGGTGAACAAACCGCTCGCGCCTAAGCTTCCATATACTTCATCAGTTGAAATATGGTGGAATTTAAACGCGTCTTTTTTGGCTCCTTCGAGCCCTAGGTAATACTCAAGGGCGACTTGAAGTAAGTTATAAGAGCCAACGATGTTGGTCTGGATAAACTCTCCAGGGCCGTCGATCGAGCGGTCGACATGGGACTCAGCCGCGAGGTGCATAATATAGTCGGGTTGGTGCTTTTGTATTAGCCCGCGCATTGCCTCACTATCAATAATATCTTCTTGATAAAAGTGGTGCCGCTCACTCGCGTCAGCGCCGCCCAATGAGTGCAAGCTTCCCGCATAAGTAAGTTTGTCGACGTTGACCACGATAGTGTCAGTATGATTAATTAAATAACGAACCAGCGCTGAACCGATAAAGCCCGCGCCACCTGTTAGCAATACTTTTTTGCTCATTTGATAGCTCTTATTTTATTTCTAGTTAGTTTGATAACGGTCTTCTTAAACACACTCACGCCTCGCTTGAGTCTTGCTCAGCCGACACCGGATTTCGGTAATTCATATTGAGCAACATCGACGGTACGATAAGTTTATCGGCGCCATAAAATGCTTCTAACTCAAGCACCAACTCACGTGTCTGCTCCATTGAGGTCAATACAATCACATCAAAGCTGTCGCATTCTAAGCGTTGATCGACCAGAGGTACACCAAAAAACTCACGACGTGGTGACGCCGGCTGATAAATGGCGATAAGTTCAATCTTACTTTGTAAGGCGCGCATCACCGCAATCTCGGTCAAGTCAGATAATCCGGCGAGTAAAACTCGTGATTGCCCAAGCGACATACAGTGGTCAAAAACAGCGGAGTATTCATCACCAGACTGGCGAAACAGCGCTAGCGAAGTAGAGAAAAAATCGGCCGTAAGCCGCGCCTTTTCAGCAAAGCCATTTGGCGTTAGGTAATATAAATAGCGATTGGCTGGCGCCGTGGTCATCTTGATCCAGCCTTTTTTCACACAACGTTTCAAATAGGAATTGGCCAAGCCCAGAGCCACGCCCATTTCTTGAGCTAGATGGCGCTGACTAATATCGTCCTGTTGTTCAATCGCTTGCAACAAGCCCAAGGTCAATTGACTTTGTTTATGGTTGCCCGCAACGGTACTAGCTCGTACTGGCTGTGTTGAATTTTGAAGCGCGTTCATAGCGTGAACACTATAGAGATTGAACCTGCTTTAGTCAAAACATTTAGTTACCAAAAAAAACATCTTAAAAGCGTAAAAAAAATGACATATCGCTGTCACAAAGCCGACCTATCTTAGGTGAAACTGACTAAATAAACCGAATTTAGATATGACTAAAGCTGATTTGCACGTACATTCAAAATACTCTGACCAACCGAGCACTTGGGGTCACAAGGTATACAATTCACCTGAGAGCTTTACCGACGTTGAGACGGTTTATCTGCAAGCCAAGACTCGAGGCATGGATTTTGTTACTTTAACCGACCACGACGACATAAGAGGTTCACTCGAACTTGTTCGATCTCATCCAGAGGATTGTTTTATATCCTGCGAAGTGACTACCTTTTTTCCAGAAGACAACTGTAAAGCGCATATTCTTGTATACGGCATAAGCCAGTCGCAATATCAGCACTTAATGGTAATCGCGAAAAACATCTATCTTCTACGCGATTATGTTGTCGAGCAAAATATAGCCTATTCAGTTGCCCATGCAACATACGACCAGGATGGCCAGTTAACGTTTGAGCACATCGAAAAACTAATCGTATTATTTGACGTTTTTGAAGTTATAAACGGGGCCTCAGGGAGACTGAACAATACGCTATTGCATAATTATCTAAACAATCTAGACAAACCTACTCTTGAGCTCTTGCAAGAGAAACATAATTTAAAATCGATCAGCACAGACCCCTGGGTCAAAGGGTTTACCGGTGGATCTGATGATCATTGCGGAATCCTGATTGGCAGTGCTTACACCGAATCTAGCGGCCACAGTGTTAGCCAATACTTGCATACCATAAGAGATAAAAAGAGCATAGCAGGCGGCGACCATGGCAGCTTCGAGTCGTTCGCTACAGGCATCATCAAGCATGTGCATGACTACCGAGCAAACAGCGACACTAAGTACTCGAGCAGTAAAATGAGTGATTTCCTTGACCTCTTTTTCGATGACAAAGAAGGTAATCTAGTCAAACGCTTCAAAAAGAGCCAATCATTGCGCTTTTTGAAGAAGAAAAATACCAAAACGCATAAGGCTTTGGCTGAGCTATTGCAGCAAATTCAAGCTGACATACACACCGACATGTCGCTAAAAATACCTCAAACATACCAGCTGATTACGGATCTTCACGATGAAATGTTTAGAGCCGTGATCGAGGTGTTTTCGAAACATCTGCCGAGCGGTGATATTTTTAAGGGCTTTAACCGACTTGCCTCTTTGTTTCCGATGAGCCTTCTGGTCATACCGTTCTTAGGCGCGATGCGTCATCAAGCACTTAACGTTAACCTAAAGCGCAAGTTAATTGAGGGCGCGAACCTAAATTCTAGACAGGCCTATGTCGATAAAGCACTGTGGTTTACCGACACCATCGACGATTTAAACGGCGTCTCAGTAACGCTTAGACAAATTGCATCCTATGGCACTAAACATGGCTACAATTTAAAACTGGTAACCTGTGTTAACAGCAACAATCTAGTCACACCGCTACCGCCTGCAAGCATTAATTTTGAACCAATAATGGAAATAACTGCGCCTGGCTACAATACTCAAAAAATCGGCTTTCCGTCATTACTAAAGGTGATGCGCAGCTTAACTGAGGAACAGCCTGATCAAATTATCATCTCAACACCAGGTCCTTTAGGAATGGCCGCCTTATTGTGTGCGAAGATTTTGGATGTACCAGTGAAAACTGTTTATCACACTGATTTTGCCGAACAAGTTATGCGCATAAGTAACGAGCCTAGTGTCGCTAGGGCGGTCGATTTTGCAGTCAATTTGTTTTATAAACAATCAGATCAGATATTTGTGCCAAGTCAGTTTTATATCGATAAATTAGCTCAATCTGGGCTAAATCGCCAGCTAATGACGATCTTTCCAAGAGGCTTAGATTTGCAACTGTATTCACCCGCGCCAGAAGCCGATAGCGTAACAATAAGCCGGCCGTTAATTCGTCGCCATCAATTGCATGGCAGCTTCACTCTGCTGTTTGCTGGCAGGATTTCCGAAGACAAGAACTTATCGCTGCTGATCGAAATCATAAAACGAGCGAATAGTGAACAACCGGGAACCTATAATTTGGTTGTTGCAGGAGACGGCCCGGATCTACCCCGTCTAAAAATCGCCCTCGCCCATCAAGACAACGTCTTATTTACAGGCCGTCTGAGCCCAGAAGCATTAGTCGAATGGTATCGAAGTGTCGATCTGCTTATCTTTCCTAGTCATACTGATACTTTTGGAATGGTTGTACTTGAAGCTCAAGCATGTGGCCTGCCATGTATAGTTACCGCTACCGGAGGCCCGAAGGAGATTATTTTGCCGAGTAAGACAGGACAAATAATACACCGAGATAGCCCTGTCGATTGGTTAGCGATGATAGAACAATACCGAATATTAAAGGTTTCATGGCCTGACAGTTGGAGTCTGCTTACTAAGCTGTGCTCAGACCATGCGCATAAGCAAAATGGTTGGCAGCCAGTGTTTGATTGCGTCCTTGGTGATAACTGCCGATTAGCCGATAGCCTCGGGGGCAGTGAGCTAGAATTGAAGCAAGAACTTGATAACGCCGCCTAATGGCGTAACACTATTTAATTACCATGAGAGACCTCAGCATAACTCGATGCACCTAATCCAAACTAAAAATCGTTACTATTTAATGCGTCATGGTGAAAGTGTCGCTAATCGACAGGGGCTTATTGTTAGCGCTCCTGAAAACGCCCTGAATGGTTTTGGACTGACCAACCAAGGCTCACAACAAGTAATGAAAGCCGCCCTAAACACACGACTAGACTGCGAAACCATAATTGTAAGTTCTGACTATCGACGGGCCCTAGAAACCGCCGAAATAGTCAAAAGTGTGATTGATATAGCGGCGCCGATCGCAACTGATAGTCGGCTGCGAGAAAGAGACTTTGGTAACTATGAACTTCTTGAACACCGTTACTATGACGACGTATGGCAAAACGATATTAGCCACCCTGGCGAATCAAAAAACTCAGTTGAATCAGTACTAGACACCCTCGCTAGAGGCTTAGAGACTATCAACTCGCTCGACCAACGCTATTCTGACAAAACAATATTGTTGGTCGGCCACGGCGATGTTCTACAAATACTACTGGCACATTATCACAAGATTAATCCACGCTTTCATCGAAGCCTGAGCAGCCTAGGCAATGCTGATATCAGATCGTTGGCGAAACTAAATCTTGTTATGAAATCATCGGCATAACTATTAGTCATTTCGATAATGGCCTCATATTGATTACTATAGCGTGGCTAAATAAATCTCAATTTGAGATGGTGCTTTTACACTCATCAATAGCCCTTAGATCATTAGTAAGTTGAGTTGTTTGAGGTCAGTGTCGCCGCCCATGTTGTTGTCAAAAGGTATTACGGCTCTGTCCTGAAAAAACTTTTTAGGACTAGATAGATGCAATCTTCAACAGAAAATAAGACGCTGCCGCTTTCGGCGCGTCCCCTTCCCGCTCAACTGCTTCCGACTCTTCCACACATCGTCATCGTCGGCGGTGGCGCGGGTGGGCTTGAACTAGCCACCGCGCTAGGACGTAAACTTGGCGACAAAGGCAAAGCCAAAATCACCCTAATCGATAAACATCGTGTGCATATATGGAAGCCGTTATTACATGAAGTCGCCACCGGCTCTTTAGATACCGAAATTGATGGTGTCGTCTATCGCGCTCATGCCGCTAGGCATGGCTACCAATTTCAATTGGGTTTGGTCAGTGGCATAAATCGTCAACACGCAGAAATCTTTATAGACCCAATATTAGACGATGATGGCAGCATAATCGTGCAGGCCAGAAAGCTAAAATACGACCGTTTGGTGCTTGCCATTGGCAGTATTAGTAATGACTTTGGCACACCAGGAGTAAGTCAATATTGCAGCATGCTCGACTCCAAGGAACAAGCACAGAAATTTCAAAAAACGTTGTTAAATCAATTTCTTAAGAATGGTCAAGAGAACACTAGCGGTGCTTCGTTTGAGCGCAGCCCTACCCGTTTAGCAATTGTCGGCGCCGGTGCAACCGGTGTTGAGTTGTCGGCTGAACTGCATCACTTGGTTGAGATGCTGAGTGTTTACGACGTAGATAAGAAGAATCAGCATTTATCAATAGATCTAATTGAGGCTGGCCCGCGGATTCTGCCGGTACTACCCGAACGAGTGGCCGAATCAGCGAGCAAAGAATTAGAAAAATTAGGGGTTAAAATTCATACCCATACGCGTATAACCAAGGTGGTAAGTGACGGCTTTATTGATGCCGACGACACTCTCATACCGGCTGATCTGATGGTCTGGGCCGCGGGTGTTAAAGTTCAATCTTGGGTGGCCGACACTGGGCTTGAAGTGAACCCGATAAACCAAGTTGAATGCACTCCAAGCTTGAAATCAAAAACCGATGACTCCGTCTATGTTATTGGCGATTGCTGTGCGATTGAAATGAGCGATGGCAGACGAGTTCCACCACGGGCTCAATCAGCGCATCAAATGGCCTCAGTGGTGGCAAAAAATATTCAACGAGAACTAAAGGGTAGCCCCCTAATTGACTTCAAATACACAGACTATGGCTCCTTAGTCAATTTGAGTCGCTTCTCGACAGTCGGAAGTTTGATGGGCAACTTGATGAAAGGCAGCATGTTTATTGAGGGCAGAATCGCACGAATAATGTATTTATCGCTTTATCGAATGCATCAGTTAGCCATACACGGTTATTTAAAAGGCCCGTTTATTATTGCGTTGAGTAGAATATCGAAAATAATAAGGCCGAAGATCAAACTTCACTAGGGTGTTAATATTTTCTAATAAATAGGGTTTGAAGTAAAAATAGACCGGAAGTTTTTAACGGCGTGCTCAAATCACGCCGTTAAAACAGTCGCTAACGCCTATCGGGCTCGATTGATTTTAATCCCGTTGAAAAGCTGGCAATTTGCTCTATGGAGAACTTACTATGTACCCGTAACGAAGACGCAGGCTGGTGAGTCAAACTAAGCCCAGCGCGATGTTCATATTGTGGGCGAATCGGTCGGGCGGCAAAGCCACCACCACAGTTCGGACACACATTAGCTAAAATAGTATCAACACAATGACTGCAAAACGTGCATTCATAGGTGCAGATACGCGCATCCTCAGCACTCGGCGGTAAATCTTTATCACAATGCTCACAGTTCGGACGAATCTCTAACATTCTTATATCTCCTATACAATTACAGGCCGCATAGCAGCCGATTAGATTTCTAAATCGAAGCCTTCGTCAAGCCACCCAGTAACACCACCGATCATCTTCTTCACCGGCCTACCAAGCTTTGCTAGTTTTAGCGCTGCTTTATCGGCGCCGTTACAATGTGGGCCAGCACAATAAACCACAAATAAAGTTTGCTGATCATACTCAGCAAGGCTGCGTTGCTTAATTCGGCTGTGCGGTAAACAAACAGCGCCGACTACGTGACCTTGTTCAAAAAGACTTTGTGCTCGAACATCGAGTAGTACGAAATCTTTTTTGTCATTGCTGCTCGCATGATGCACATCCCAACAATCAGTCTCATATGACAAAAGTGATTCAAAGTAAGCAAATGCGGCATTTGACGCTGCGGCCTTAGGGCGCGATACGGCTGAAGACATTACTAAATTCTCAAAGTTGCTTGATGGAACATAATTATAGCAAAGTAGAACATTATTGAAATTGGCTTGAAAGACAGTTATCGTTAACTTTAAGCCAACCTACTTGAATTGACCAAGCCTATGAAACGAGTGGCCATTCTTTGTTACCAAGGATCCGCCTTATTTGAGTTGGGGTGTGCGGTAGAGCTCTTCGGCTTGTCACGTCCTGAATTTGAAAACTGGTACGAATCTGAGGTAGTGACCTTTGATAGCGGCCTTCTAAGCGCCACTTGCGGCGTTAACCTAGGGGTCAAAAAGATTAGCTCGTTAGTGCAATACGACATGCTAGTAATACCCTCTTGGCCTACGCAAGTAACCGACATTGAAGCACTACTGGCGAAGCAGATTATTAAATTTCATCAACAGTCTAAAACTATTATTAGCTTCTGTTCGGGCGCATTTTTATTAGCTGAATTAGGAATACTTAACCAGCGTAAGGCAACCACCCATTGGCGCTATGCTGAGTTATTCAAAAAACGCTTCGAGCAATTAAGTTATATCGACGATGTATTGTATGTATTCGAACACAATCTAGGCTGCTCTGCCGGCAGTGCGGCGGCCATCGATCTTGGCCTAGAAGTGATTCGTAGAGACTATGGCAGCGAAAAAGCCAACCAAGTAGCGCGACGACTGGTAATGGCGCCACATCGAAAGGGCGGTCAATCACAGTACCTTGAAACACCACTACTGGAAAACTCGACGGCTTTCGATACCGCCCTGCGCTGGGCACTTGCAAACTTAAGCACTGAAATAACCATCAACGACTTGGCCGAGCGCTCACACATGTCACGCCGTACCTTCGATAGGCGCTTTCGCTGCACCCATGGTTGCAGTGCCAAACAATGGCTCACCACACAACGCATAATCCTTGCAAGAACAGCTTTAGAGAAAAATCAGCTATCGATTGAGCGAGTGGCACATGCTAGCGGCTTTGAAAACGCTAATGTATTACGCCATCACTTTCGTAACTGTTTAGGCGTTTCACCAAGACAATATCGAGACCAATTTAGCTAACTGACAAATCACTCAAACTGAGTTATTCTCAGCTTATTACAATAAAAATTCAACGGAGAGAGAATGTCTGACTCAGCTGTACAAATTCATCATCGAGCGTGCCACCTATGCGAAGCAATATGTGGCTTAGAAATCAAAACCCAGGGTGATGAAATTCTCTCCATTAAAGGCGACAAAGCTGACCCGATTAGTAAAGGCTTTATATGCCCAAAAGCGACCGCCATTGCCGATATTCATAATGACCCCGACCGTTTGCGTAAGCCGGTAAAGCGTGTTGGTCAAGATTGGATAGAAATCTCTTGGCAAGAAGCAATTAATACCACCGCAGAGCGCTTGGTCGCAGCACAACAGCAGCACGGTGACGATGCGGTTGGTTTTTTCGCTGGCAACCCAGGTGTACATAATTATGGCAACTTAACCCACGGCTCGCTGTTGCGCCGCGCGATTAAAACCAAGAATAATTTTTCAGCCACCTCCTTAGATCAGCTGCCGCATCAATTAACATCGCATGCGATGTATGGCCATCAATTTCTAATTCCAATTCCAGATATTGATCGCACCAACATGATGGTGATTTTAGGCGGCAACCCGCTGGCATCAAACGGCAGCATCATGACTATGCCGAATGCACCTCAGCGTTTTAAAGACCTTAAGACTCGTGGCGGAAAATTAGTCGTAATCGACCCTCGACGCACCGAGACCGCGAACATCGCCGACCAACATATTTTTGTTAAACCGGGGTCCGATGCGTACGTATTGATGGCGATCATTAATACTCTATTCAACGAAAATCAGCTCAAGTTAGGGCACTTAGAAAACCACCTAGACGGACTCGATACGATTCGCTCTGCCGTGGCAGATTTCAGCTTAGAGCTAGCCGAAAAGCAGTCGGGTATTGAAGCGCAAACAATCAGGCAGCTAGCACTTGAGTTGGCAAGCACCGATAAAGCCGTTATCTACGGCAGAATGGGCGTATCAGTTCAGGAGTTTGGCGCTTTATGCCAATGGGCTATCCAAGTTATAAACATTCTAATTGGCGCTCTCGATACCGTGGGCGGCGCCTTAGCCACCTCACCAGCGTTTGCCTTTGTTAAGAAAGGCACACCCGGTGGCGGTCATTTCGACCTGTTTAAGTCTCGTGTTAGCGGCTTGCCTGAGTTTGGTGGTGAACTGCCAGCGGTTACCATGGCAGAAGAAATGCTCACACCTGGTGAAGGACAAATCAAAGCCATGGTGACGATTGCCGGCAACCCAGTGATCTCAAGTGCCAATGCATCAGAGCTTGATAAGGGCTTCGCAAGCCTCGACTTTTATGTCGCTTTTGACTTCTATATCAACGCCACCACGCGGCATGCCGATATAATTTTGCCGCCAACTAGCCCGCTTGAACACGATCACTATGACATCGCTTTCTTCAGGTTGGCAGTGCGCAATAGCACTCGCTACAATCCGCCAGTGTTTGCGGCTAACGATGACGCGATGCACGACTGGGAAATATTCAATGCCGTCTCGGCCAAGGTATCGGAGCTAAAAGGTAAAGATTTTCGCCCTCTTCCAGCACCCGACGTAATGGTTGCGCAAGGTATCGAACATGATATTTATGGTAGTGCGCAAAATCCTCAGATGTCACTCACCTTAGACAAAATTAAAGCGCATCCGCATGGCCTAGATTTAGGTCCATTAGTGCCTGGAATCGTCGATCGCCTGGCGACTGAATCAGGTAAAATTATGTGTGCGCCTGAATTCTTAATTAACGACCTAAAACGTTTGGCGGAATCGGCTACTGAGCGACCAGCTGATGAGTTACTTCTGATCGGTCGCAGACACGTCCGCAGTAATAATTCATGGATGCACAACTATCATCGATTAGTAAAAGGCAAGCCCCGCTGGCAGCTGATGATGCACCCCGACGATATGGCAGATCGAGGCTTGAACCATGAGTCCCAAGTTAGAATCCAGTCTAGAGTGGGTGAAGTTACCACCACGGTGATTGCAACCGACGAGGTTATGCGCGGCGTGGTTAGCCTACCGCACGGCTGGGGTCACAAAAAATACGCCGTCAAAATGGGAATTGCAGCGCAGCAGGAAGGTGTTAACTGTAACGAACTGACCGATGACAAATTTATCGATAAGGTTAGTGGCAATGCGGCCTTGAATGGTGTTCCGGTGAAGGTATCAGCAGCTTAGACATTGCTTGATTTATAGGGATACTTCGCTTCGTTGGTTACGAGGTAATCAGGATGACGGCAAATAGACCGTCATCCTTGAGCGCGCGAAGCGTCTCAACTAGCTTAACTAACCGCGACTCGCTGCAATCTGCGGCGTATCAACCGACACATCAGCACACTGAGCTCGATTACGCAGGTAGTGGTCCATAATGACAATCGCCAGCATCGCTTCGGCAATCGGTACTGCACGAATACCGACACAGGGGTCATGACGACCCTTGGTAACAACTTCAACCGCATTGCCCTTACTGTCAATACTATTACCCGGCTTGGTAATACTTGAGGTAGGTTTCAATGCAAGGCTAGCAACTACATCTTGGCCAGATGAAATTCCACCGAGAATTCCACCGGCATTATTAGACCCAAAGCCATCTGCAAACAACTCATCACGATGCTCTGAGCCACGTTGCTCAACACAATCGAAACCGGCACCAATTTCAACGCCTTTAACCGCGTTGATACTCATCAACGCTTTAGCTATGTCGGCATCTAGTTCATTAAATACCGGTTCGCCTAAGCCTACCGGCATGTTATTGGCAACGACCGTAATCTTGGCACCGACCGAATCACCATCACGTCGAAGTTGTGTGATAAGTGCTTCCATTTCGGCTACTTTCGAGATGTCTGGGCAGTTGAAGGGGTTATTCGCCACTTCATCAAAGTCGACTGACTCAGCTTTGACGTGACCCATTTGAGAGAGGTAAGCACGTATTACAATGCCCTCTTTCTGATTTAGGTATTTCTTGGCAATACCACCAGCCGCAACAATCATCGCTGTGGTTCTAGCCGACGAACGACCACCACCACGATAATCACGATTACCGTATTTATGATGATAGGTATAGTCGGCATGACCTGGTCGAAAAGTATCCATAATATTCGAATAGTCTTTCGATTTTTGGTCGGTATTATGAATAATCATACCGATAGACGTACCCGTCGTTTTGCCTTCAAATACGCCAGAAAAAATCTGTACTTCATCGGCCTCTCGACGCTGCGTGGTGAATTTAGATTGCCCTGGTTTTCGACGATCTAGATCCGGTTGTAAATCCTCTTCTGTGAGCTCAAGATTTGGCGGGCAGCCATCGACGATACAACCAATTCCCTTACCGTGACTTTCACCGAAAGTGGTTACCCTGAATAGTTTTCCAATGCTGCTGTCACTCATCCTATGTATTCTCCACAACGATATTAGGGAACGCGTTACTGAAGTCCTTCTTCTTCACCGACAACTTAGCGGCAATTTTAAGAGCGATAGTTTGATAGCGCTTTGCGGTTTCTGATTCAGGCAAAGCAACAACCGTCGGTGTTCCGGCGTCGGCCAACTGACGAATGGACATTTCCAAGGGAATTTCACCGAGCACATCAAGCGAGTAATCTTCGGCCATCTTTTGTGCACCATGCTCACCAAAAATGGCTTCTTCATGACCGCAATTAGTACACACATGGGTACTCATATTTTCGATAATACCGAAGATTGGCACATCGACTTTTTCAAACATTTTGTAGGCCTTACGCGCATCTAATAAGGCTATATCTTGAGGTGTGGTAACAATAACAGCGCCAGCTACCGGTACTTTTTGCGACAGCGTCAATTGGATATCGCCAGTGCCCGGCGGTAGGTCTATTATTAAGTAATCTATTTCATCACCATCGTGATTCCAAGCCGTGCCGCGTAACATTTGCTCTAAGGCTTGGGTCACCATTGGTCCACGCCAAATCATCGGCGTGTCCTCTTCGACCAGAAAACCAATCGACATAATTTTTAGGCCATGGCCGATCATCGGCAATAGTTTTTTGCTCTCTAATGCTTCTGGCTTGCCGCTAACACCCATCATTCGAGGCTGGCTTGGGCCGTAAATATCAGCGTCCAAAATACCCACTTTAGCACCGGCCGCTGACAACGCCAGACTCAAATTTGCCGAGACGGTAGACTTACCAACACCACCTTTGCCAGAGGCGACAGCAATAATGTTTTTGATTCCAGGAACGGCTTGCACTCCTTGCTGAGCCGAATGAGAAATAATATCTTGGTCGATAATAACCTCTAACGCTCGATTCTCGAGTGGAAGTTCCGCTAGCGCATCTCTTACCAGCTCAGACAACTGTTGCACAACGGTTGTCACTGGGTACCCCTTAGACAGGTAGACCGATACTTTCGAATCATCCACTGTGACTTTTTTAAGGCTCTTGCCAGCAGTGATTTTGGTCATCGTGTAAGGATCAATCACGGTGTGTAATTGATTGGTAACGGCGGTAATTATTTGTTCAGACATGCGCATCCGTATAGGTATGAATCAAGGTGAGTAATGCTACCATTGTGTCGTTAAAGACGCCATGTATGTCCGCTCAGAAAACGCTGTAAAGGTCTCAATCCTTGCGAAATAGGCGCTTAGCCATGGCTAAACCAAGCGCCGATAATAACTTAGCTAAACCTTAACTAGCCGCTTTCAACTGCAAACGATATTGATGCAGTAATGGCTCGGTATAACCGTTTGGCTGTTGCTTACCTTTTAAACATAACTCCAAAGCGGCTTGATAGGCCAAACTAGAATCAAAATTAGCGGCCATTGCGGTGTAGTCTGGGTCGCCAGAGTTTTGTTGATCAACTACCGCGGCCATACGTTGAAAAGTAGCGTTAATCTGAACTTCATCAGTCAAACCTTGCTCCAACCAGTTTGCAATATGCTGGCTTGAAATGCGCAGTGTCGCACGGTCTTCCATTAAGCCAACATTATTAATATCGGGCACTTTAGAGCAACCAACGCCGTGATCAATCCAACGAACTACGTACCCTAAAATTCCTTGTGCATTGTTGTCTAACTCAGCCTGAATAACGTCAGCGCTTAAAGTACCGGGGTCTGCACATAAGGGAATAGTCAAAATGTCGTCGATCGATGCACGAGCTCTGTCTTTCAATGTTGCCTGAACCTTAAATACATCAGTTTGATGATAATGAATCGCATGCAACGTAGCGCCGTTAGGCGAAGGAACCCAAGCGGTACTTGCTCCGGACTTAGGATGAGCACCTTTTTGCTTTAACATCTCTGCCATTTCGTCTGGCATAGCCCACATCCCTTTACCAATTTGAGCTCTGCCTGATAAACCACACTCAAGACCGATATCAACATTCCAATCTTCGTAGGCCGAAATCCAAGGTTGTTTCTTAATCTCTGCTTTTATGGCCATCGCACCAAGTAACATACTGGTGTGAATCTCGTCCCCGGTTCGATCTAAAAAGCCAGTATTAATAAATACCACGCGGTCTTTAACGTGACGGATA
>JAWUZB010000140.1:0-13275 GCA_034110505.1 Gammaproteobacteria bacterium | reverse complement strand
ACACCTTGAGATGCGTCTACCACTAATAAAGCGCCCTCCCAGGCGGTCAAGGAGCGTGACACTTCATATGAAAAATCTACGTGCCCAGGCGTATCAATCATATTCAGCTGATAGGTTTGGCCATCACGTGCGGTGTAATTCAATGCCACGCTTTGAGCTTTAATAGTGATACCGCGTTCGCGCTCGATATCCATTGAATCAAGTACCTGCTCAGCCATCTCTCGATCGCTTAAGCCGCCACACACGTGAATAAAGCGGTCAGCCAAGGTCGACTTACCGTGATCAATATGGGCAATGATTGAAAAATTGCGGAGTTTAGTAATATCGTGCGGCATGACGTCCTTCAAAAGTTTACAGATAGCTTAAACACATATGTAGTGGTTAACCTTCAAGGTTTGCAGGCAGCTTAATACCTACGACGCGGCATTTTAACAAACCCTTGGTCCAAAACCTAAGTTATTCTGTCGATGTTTCAACAGAAATTTACGGCCTCTGGGCTATACTTATTTGACCGATCATTCATCAACCGCATTTTCTAGCTTTATGAATACTTATTACTCAGATGTATTAATCGTTGGTAGTGGTGTCGCTGGGCTAAGTTTAGCGCTTCGCCTGTCACAAGATGATGTTTCTATTACAATATTATCAAAGTGTGAGTTAACCGAAGGCTCTAGCCTCTATGCTCAAGGCGGCATTGCCGCTGTACTAGACGGCGATGATAACTTCGAATCGCATATCAATGATACGCATGTGGCTGGCGCTGACTTATGTAAAGACGCAGCGGTAAAGAAAGTTGTCGAAGGTGCTCCAGGCGCGATCAAGTGGTTAATTGACAAGGGAGTGCAATTTACCTTGGTTGATGGGCCTGAATATGATGGCGCAGACAGCGCATTCCACTTAACTCAAGAGGGCGGCCACTCTCACCGGCGCGTGATTCACGCCAAAGATGCAACTGGGCGTGAAGTTGAAACTACCCTGGCACAGCATGTTAGAGCACTACCCAACGTCACTATTCTAGAAGACCATATAGCGATTGATTTAATTACCTCGCAAAAACTTAAAGGTTTCTCTGGATCTCGTTGCTTCGGCGCTTATGCGCTTGATGTTAATAGTAATAGCGTCAAAACCTTCGGTGCGCGCTCGGTCGTACTATCAACCGGCGGCGCCTCAAAGGCCTATTTATATACCACCAACCCCGATACTTCAACCGGCGACGGCATTGCCATGGCGTGGAGGGCTGGTTGTCGTATCGCTAATATGGAATTCGTCCAGTTTCACCCAACGTGCTTGTACCACCCTTATGCTAAAGGATCGTTAATTTCAGAAGCGGTTCGTGGCGAAGGTGGTCTACTTAGATTACCCAATGGTGACCGTTTTATGGATGACCATCACCCATTAGCCGAGTTAGCCCCGCGTGATATCGTTGCTCGTGCAATTGACTATGAGATGAAGAAAGGTGGTTTCGATTCTGTCTATTTAGACATCAGCCATAAAGGCAAAGAATTTATATTGGACCACTTCCCAAACATCGCTAAAAGTTGCGAAAATTATGGTTACGACATGACCTCACAACCAATCCCGGTGGTACCTGCAGCGCACTATACCTGTGGCGGTATCATGACTGATTTGAGAGGGCGAACAGACCTTAAGCGCCTCTATGCGGTAGGCGAAAGTAGCTGCACTGGCTTACATGGTGCCAACCGACTGGCCAGTAACTCGTTGCTAGAATGTTTAGTTATTGCCGAATCAGCCGCTGATGACATACGCCTGCGCTTGAAGAAGGACGAACGTGCCCTACCAGAATTACCACAGTGGGACGAAAGTCAGGTATCAGACCCGGATGAACGCATTGTGGTATCTCATAACTGGGATGAGTTACGCCGCTTTATGTGGGATTACGTCGGAATTGTGCGCACGGATAAACGCCTAGAGCGAGCACAGAACCGAGTGAACTTGCTACAACAAGAGATCGTCGAATATTACGGAAACTTTCGCGTAAGCAATGATTTAATTGAATTACGTAATCTAGCGACTATTGCTGAACTGACTATTGAATGCGCCTTAACTCGCAAAGAAAGTCGAGGCCTGCACTACACATTGGACTACCCAGAGATTAAAGAGCACGCAAGAGATACTATTCTGACGCCGAACAACTTTGTTGGCCATGCTCCCGTGCCTGAATGGAGCAACAACTGAGAAAACCATAATCGTCGATTATTTTAAGTACTATAAGCAAATAGCTATTTATTTACCGCTCGTCATAACTTAAAATTATATAGGGACACCATAGTGGGGTCTCAAAATGAAGTTAATTAGGAATACGTTCTGGGGAAAGTATGCAAGATCCACTATCAAGAGTTGATTTAAACCTACTCGTCGCCTTTCAGGTGTTAATGCAGGAAAAAAATGTGACGCGAGCGGCAGAAAGAATGTTCGTAACACAACCGGCAATGAGTAAAACCTTAAACCGTTTGCGCAACCTAATTGATGACGAACTTTTCGTGCGCTCATCACACGGACTTACTCCAACCCCCAAGACGCTTGAATTGGAAAAGCCAGTTAACGACATTCTGAATCAGTTAACCGAACTCATGGTGCACAATAAGGAGTTCGATCCTGCCAATACGGCCGCCACAATATCACTTGCTACACTCGGCACATCCGCCAGTGTTGGCATGCCTGCATTCATTAATAAGCTTCGCCAGAAAGCACCAAAATTGATGCTTATCAGTCAAAATATTGATGATAAGTGGGAAGACCGACTTCGCTCGGGTAATTTAGATTTTGCCATTGTTGCTAAAAATAAATTTAACGACGACTTTATTACTCATAAACTAATGAATATTAAGCCTGTGCTTTATATGCGCAAGGACCATCCATTAGCCTCAGTCGAGCATATTACGCTAGAGCAGCGACGCAAATATCAACATATGGCGGTCTACTTCCCAAATTTTGAGACCACTAAGGAAGATATGAAAAAACTGTTTGCCTCGTTTGGCATCTTATCTCATGTGCCATTTTTAACCACCAATCTATTGGTGTGCCTTGAGACCTTGCGTAAAACAGATATGTTAATGATTGCATCGGATCGCTTAATGGACGCATCCTTAGTGAGCGATCATTTTATTAGCAAACCATTAGAAGATTTGATTAACTTGAAAATTGACGCGCTGTCTTTAGTTCAACATGTAAGAACTAAAAACTCTCCGCTACACCAGTATCTTACAAAATTAATCGTCGAAAGCTTCGTTCAGCCTGACGCATATTGATCCCATCGAAGGTCATTAACCGACAACGGTTAAAATAATTTTCGAAATACGGTTCGATCAAATTTCAGCGAACTTAGAGACTTTGAAATTCTGTCTGTTTTACAACTAAGCACCAGATCGCTGAGAGCTCAAAGCCCAGAAAGAGCCTTGAGTTTTTTAACCATATCGGCTAAACCCGAATCGTCACTATCATAACGCCCCAGTAACCAATCCATAATTACTGGGTCCTGCACCTCAAGTAGACGCTGAAAATTGCCTTTTTCAACCTCACTTAAAGTTGGGTATTCGCTTTTGCGGAATCGATCAAATAGTACATCTAATTCTCTAATGCCGCGGCGGCAGCGCCAAACCAATTGATTCTCATTCAGCATCATTATCGACAATATTTAGAGCGCTCGCTCGGCAATCATTTTCTTAATTTCACTGATAGCTTTACCAGGATTCAAGCCCTTTGGACAAGCGTTTGTGCAATTCATGATGGTATGACAACGATATAGCTTGAATGGATCTTCTAAGGCATCCAATCGTTCGCCAGTTGCTTCATCACGACTGTCAGCCAACCAACGATAGCTTTGTAGCAAAATTGCAGGGCCTAAATATTTATCACTATTCCACCAATAGCTCGGGCACGAAGTAGAACAACAGGCACATAAAATACACTCGTATAAACCATCTAACTTTTCACGATCTTCTTTCGACTGCAGACGTTCGGCCGCTAAAGATACAGGTGTCTTAGTTTTCAGCCATGGCTCAATAGACGCATATTGAGCGTAAAAATGAGTCATATCAGGTACTAGATCTTTAATCACCGACATATGCGGTAGTGGATAAATCGGCACCTCACCTTTACACTCGTCAACACCTTTAGTACAGGCTAGAGTGTTAGTGCCATCAATGTTCATCGCACATGAACCGCAAATGCCTTCACGGCATGATCGACGGAACGTGAGTGTTGGATCTATTTCATTCTTAATCTTAACCAAGGCATCCAGCACCATTGGTCCGCAAGAATCCATATCAACATCATAGGTATCAGTATGAGGATTCAGATCATCATCTGGAGACCAACGATAAATCTTAAAAGAACGAACATTAGTCGCGCCATCAGGCGCTGGGTAATGCTTGCCCTTCTGCACTTTAGAGTTCGATGGTAAGGTAAATTCAGCCATTATTTTTTCCTCTTAAACCTTTATTGTAAGCGCTTAATAGACGCGTGGTTTCGGTTTGATATATTCCACATCATCGGTCATGGTGTAAGCATGAACTGGACGGAAATCAATCGTAGTATTATTATTCTCGTCGCACCAAGTCAAGGTGTGCTTCATCCAGTTTTCGTCATCACGATCTGGCATGTCATCACGAGAATGGGCGCCACGACTCTCGTCTCGATTAGCCGCTGAATTCATTGTTACAACCGCTTGGCTTAACAAGTTCTCTAGTTCTAGAGTCTCAATTAAGTCTGTGTTCCAAATTAATCCACGGTCTGTCGTTTTTACGTCAGCAAAGCTTGCCGCCGTAGCAGCTAACTTATCAACACCTTGATTCATCATCTCGCCAGTACGGAATACGGCGCAATGGGCTTGCATCGTACGTTGCATTTCTAAACGAATTTCAGCAGTTGAGCGTGAGCCGTCGGCATAACGTAACTTATCTAAACGCTCGAGTGTTTCTTTACCAACGTCATCAGCGAAGCTCGACATCGGCTCATTTGGATCAACTGTCTCTTTTGCACGTAATGCTGCCGCGCGGCCGAATACAATTAAATCCAGCAGCGAATTAGAGCCTAGACGATTTGCACCATGTACTGATACACACGCCGCCTCTCCAATTGCCATCAAACCGGATACAACACTGTCGGGATCGCCGTCTTTCAAGGTTAAAACTTCACCGTGATAATTAGTCGGGATACCGCCCATGTTGTAATGCACTGTTGGTAGAACAGGTATTGGCTCCTTAGTTACATCGACGCCAGCGAAAATTTTGGCTGACTCGGAAATACCTGGTAAGCGTTCATCTAAAAGATCAGCACCCAGATGCTCTAGATGTAAATAAATATGATCTTTATCTGGACCGACACCGCGACCCTCATTAATTTCCATCGTCATTGAGCGGGATACAACATCACGTGACGCTAAATCTTTAGCATTTGGTGCGTAACGCTCCATGAAGCGCTCACCTTCAGAGTTGGTTAAATAACCGCCTTCGCCGCGAGCACCTTCGGTAATTAGGCAGCCTGCGCCATAAATACCGGTTGGATGAAATTGTACAAACTCCATATCTTGCAATGGCAAGCCAGCACGTAGCACCATTGCGTTTCCGTCACCAGTACACGTATGAGCAGACGTTGCCGAGAAGTAAGAGCGACCATAGCCGCCAGTTGCCAAGACAACTTGCTTAGCACGGTAGCGATGAATGATGCCAGTGGCCATGTCAATCGCCATAACCCCCTTACACTCACCGTCTTCCATGATCAAGTCTAAGGCAAAATATTCAATAAAGAATTGAGCATCGTGCTTTAGTGCTTGCTGGTACAAGGTATGCAGAATCGCATGACCCGTCCGGTCAGCTGCGGCGCAAGTGCGTAGCGCTTGACCTTCACCATAGTGAGTAGTCATGCCGCCAAACGCACGTTGATAGATTTTGCCATCTTCAGTTCGTGAAAATGGCACGCCGTAGTGCTCAAGCTCATAAACGGCCGCCGGTGCGTTACGACACATATATTCAATTGAATCTTGGTCGCCCAACCAGTCTGACCCTTTAACGGTGTCATACATATGGAAACGCCAATCATCTTCACCCATGTTGCCCAGCGCTGCACTCATGCCGCCTTGAGCAGCCACAGTGTGGCTTCGGGTTGGAAATACTTTGGTTAGACAGGCGGTAGATAGACCCGCTGATGCCATGCCGAAAGTTGCGCGCAAGCCAGCGCCACCGGCGCCAACAACCACTACGTCAAACGAGTGGTCTATAATTTGATAATCGCCTTTCACGATTTAGCCTCCTACTGAAACTTTTAATACTGCGATAATAGCCAACACAGCCATGATTACCGCGGCAAATTTTGTACCTAACAACAGAATCAAATTGATCCATTTGGTTGGCACGTAATCTTCAATAACAACCTGCAAGCCCGTTTGAGCATGAAACAAAGCCGTTAACGTAAATAATAAAACAATGCTCGCGTTTATAGGTGAACTTAGCCAAGCCACTGCATCGGCATGCGTGCCGCCAGCCAAAGATAATACTGAGATCACGAACCATGAACCCATTGGTATTAACGCAATAGCTGTAACGCGCTGCCACCACCAATGAGAGAAACCATGTTTAGCGGAGCCTAGACCGTTTGCTTGAGATAATGGGCTACGAAATTTCATTACGCGCCTCCGCTAAGAGCAAAAAAAATAGTTATTGCGGTTAGTGTTACTGCGCTTACTATAACCGCGTAACCTGTTTTATTTAGGGTCTCTAAGTCGTGCCCTTTGCCGGCATCCCAAAAGAGATGACGAACACCATTTGACATGTGGTAAAAGAATGAGAATGCCCAAGCCAGTAAAAACAACTTGGCGAACCAGTGCGAGAAACACGCTTGTAGGTTGGCATAAGCTTCTGGGCCACTAGCAATACTCATTAACCAATAAACTAATACCGGTGTGCTGACCGCCATAAAGCTACCGAAAACTCGATTCAGGATGGATAATACAGAGGTTATTTGCGGTTTATAAACCGACAGATGAGGTGATAGGGGTCTCTCTTTTTGCATATCAGAGTTACTCTCTTTGAATTGTTTAAAATTCTTGCTGCCGGCAGACGTAAACGTTACCGATCATTCGTGGTTTTGGCCTATTTAAGGTTGCTGGCATTCTACAACATGTTATGTACAAGTGGCAGATGATAGATCAGAAACTAGTCCATTAACGGTAATTAACTTACTAAAATACCGATAGTTCGCAAAATAGGTCAATTTATTGTTTCATACTCGCTCGTCATTCAGCTTCTTATACAATACTAAAAATCATAGCAACGTCCTTTAGATTCCCAGTCGCCATAGCGCGTTGGCTCCAACCCTTTCGGACCATTAATTTCTTTGGCTAATGGTTTCGCAACTTCAGCTGGGTTAGCTTCAATAGTAGCGATGCTTTGATTGATTTTACCGTCGCTTACAACACTTTCTTTCTGTTGTTTTTCAACATTCATGCTATCTAACTTTTCTTGCTTACTCATAACTTCTCTTATCTGCTAAATTAAAGTAACAACAACGCTCATTCGACAATGCCGATATTTATATTCGACGAAGCCGATGATAGCATGTCTTTTATGAAATTTTTATTCACTCAAACGGTCCTATGATACTTGACTCCAAAAATCACGCAGCCAACAATTTATCTGTTTTACAGTTTACTGGTACTGACAGCATTAGCTTCCTTCAGGGCCAGATCAGTAATGACATTAACGCTCTATCAGCGAGCTGGCAATTCAGTGGATATTGCAACCCTAAAGGTCGCTTACTGGCACTACTCCAAGTTTGGAAAAATGAAGACGTTGTCTATGCAAGCATAGACAGTTCCTTAGTAGACGCGACGATTAAACGGCTGCGTATGTACGTTATGCGTAGCAAGGTAGTTATTGATGAAATCAAGCAGGCTAGATTTACAGGTTTGACTGGCTTAGAGAATAAATCGGAGCGGTTTTCAGTGACTATTAACGACTCCATTCACACATTACATTATGGTGATAGAGCCTTACGCATTGATCTTCAACCGAGCGATCACACTTCATTAGAACAAGTCGACGACTGGCAAGGTTGGGCTGTCGCTAAGATTGCTGCAGGGGAACCAACAATCGATGCTGACAATGTCGAGATGTTTGTACCGCAAATGGTCAACCTGGACCTCCTTGACGGCATCAACTTTAAAAAAGGCTGTTATACGGGGCAAGAAATCGTCGCTCGTATGCATTATTTAGGTAAGTTAAAACAACGCATGTTTGTTTGCCAAGTTGACGGCAGTGCCCACTCGGGAGAAAAAATTCTAGCGGCTGAAAAAAATGCTGGCACTATCGTTTCAGCGTTTGATGGCTCGGCGCTTGCGGTGATTCGTCGCGAGTTGCTAGACAATTCACTAAAGACTGAATCTGGCGCTAAGGTCATACCTTTAGCACAGCAGCCTTACTCAATTCCCGAGTGACTCTATTTAACTTTTTTGATCAAAAAACTGGATCTAAATGCCCTAGATCTGGCAACTGACAAAGCGTAAAAATAAAAGGGAACACAATTCCAGAGTACGTTCCCTTGGATCTCTTAGGCAAACGTTTGGCAGGCTTGAATGTCGCCGGAACTCATACCTTGTATGAACCATTTAATGCGTTCTTCAGAGCTACCATGACTGAAGTTTTCGCGCCTCGGAGCTCTGCCTGCTTTTCGCATAATTGTGTCGTCAGCCACCGGCTCTGCGGCATTTATACCTTCTTCAATATCACCCGCTTGTAAAATTGCGATTCGTTTTTCGGTATGGTTAATCCAGATACCGGCAAAGCAATCAGCTTGTAACACCATCTTCATCGACAAAGCGTTGCCTTCAGCCTTCGACGAACTTGCTTGTTGTTGACGAACGCCTTTGGCGATACCGACAATATTCTGCACATGATGACCAACCTCGTGCGCTATCACATAGGCAAATGCAAAATCACCGGAAGCACCCATTTGTTTCAAGTCATTTAAGAAACTCAAATCGATATAAATTTGGTAGTCTCCAGGGCAATAAAAAGGTCCAGATGCGGCCGAGGCTTGACCACAAGCCGAGCTCACTTGGCCGTCATAAAGAACCAACTTCGGCGCTTCATAGCGCTGACCAGATTGTGCAAAGACAGCCGTCCAGGTATCTTCTGTCTCGGCCAAGATAGTGCGTACGAATTGCGCGGCCTCATCGTTTGACGCTTGGGTGGTTTGTGATGCAGGCTGCTGCTGTGCTTGCTGATTTTGCGTACCAACAAATAAAGAGAGAATTTTCTGCACGTCTTGGCCAAAGAATATGCCAGCTAAAATCAATAGAACCGCCACTCCACCACGGGCACCTCGCTTAGATCGAATCATCGATCGACCCCGCCGGTCTTCTACATTACTACTTTGTCTACGTCCACGCCAGCGCATAACTTACCCCCAAATTAGTGTTTCTAAAATTCAGACTTTACCTAAAACTATTGATCGATAGCTGTCGACAATTAAACTATCTACTCAGCAACAGTCGACCGCTAACCATGATCTTCAAGCAACAATGTCAACTTATTGATTTGCTTGACAAGATCGGCCACGTTAGACCCATCGATCTCACCCATAATTTCTCTACAGAGGACATTTATATCAAGATATCCATACATTCCTGACGAACCGGCAAGCTTGTGCAGCAGTTGATGCAACTCGACTAGTTGTTGTGAACTGGGATTACCGTCAGCGAAAATGTCACGTTGCTGGCTTAACAGTTCGACCTTCTCTGCGAAGCTCACCTTATAGCGCTCTTTAAGGGCTTTGATCTGTGGGGATTCTACTTGACTCATAAATATTCTAATAATCTTAGGTGCCGTCTATAGGCTTAAACGAAAAATAATTTATCTTTAGTGCTTTATTAAGTTTTTTATCTTAACCTGAGAATCTAAGTTCAACCCTTGGCAGTAGCATCAATAGCTACCTGATTGATTATTTCGATAATGTCATCTATATCAACAGGCTTAACCAAATAATCATAACAACCGAAGTTCTCGGCCTTAGCCCGGTCAGCGTCAACAGCCGAGGCACTCATGATCGCTACGGGCGTCATATTATTTGCTTTCTGTAGTGCAGCAAGAGCCTCATAACCCGTCATTACCGGCATATGGATATCCATTAGCACAAAATCAAAAGCATTAGATTCAAGAGCTTCCAATGCAAGCGCTCCATTCTCGACGTGCGTTACATGCACGCCCCGCTCAGCCATCATCATAACCATTAAGTCGGCGATATCATGATCATCCTCGGCCAGCAATACTGCCATGTCGCTAAATAGTGCTTTTGGCTTTGAAACATCTGAGTTGACTTGCTCGAGCAGTTTTGGCGCCGGAATTTGAAAATAGATCTGTGTTCCCAGACCTAATACTGATAACACCTCAAGACTTCCGCCCATTAACTCAATAATGCGATCTGTGATGGTAAGGCCTAAACCAGTACCGGCTTTACCAGTATCCGCCGCTTGCCAAAACGGAAGCCGTATTTTTTCTAAGTCCTCGGGGCTTATTCCTGGCCCAGTATCGTCTATCTTTACCAATAAGAAATCGTCTTGCAACTCTGCACTCAAGCAAACCGAACCATAATCGGTGAATTTAATCGCATTACCCAGCAAATTAATCAAGCATTGTCTTAGACGGCTGTCATCGATAACGACGATAGTCGAGTCAGTAATATCGAGCTTATAATCAAGCTCAATATGCTTTGCGTTGCTGAGGGGCTTAAGCAATAGCTTTACATCTTCAAAGAGCTCGGCTAAATCGTTTGCCTTGGGGCGTAAAATTATTGCGTTTGAATCAAGCTTGCCATGATCTAACAAGTTTTCGACCAATGACAGCAGATGCCTACTTGAACGCTGGACCGCCCGTAAATGATTGGCACTCGACTCGGTAAATTGCGCCAAAGAGTCAGTTGAACTCTGCAAGCTTTGCTCTATAATATTTGTATAGCCAATTATCGAAGTCAGAGGCGTTCTAAACTCATGAGAAACGCCCGATAAGAAACTAGTTTGCAAGCGTGAGGCTTCCTCAAGTTGCTCATTTTTGTGCTCTAGCTGTTGTGAAGCGAACTCTAATTGATCGAGCAATTTATCTTGCCGCTCGACTAATAATTCGTTTTCATTGGCTTTTTGCTGCAGCAACTGACGCTGCTTTGCCTGAGTCGTAGCATCTAAAATAAGTACCGTAAGCGAGTTTTCACTCGGTAACAGGCTAACCGACACAATCACCCCAGAGGGGCTTTCAATCATTGGCAGGTCTATTTGAGTTTGAGCATCAAGCCCGAACATAAAATCGATGCCATCCTCTATCTGCGCACCAATAAAAATATTGTCATACCCATAGCGTGAGAGATTATCAGATACATCAACTACGGCCATAGATGAATCAACACAAATGTAAGCAAGCCCAAGCTTGTCAAATAATTGCGCGTTAATTTGCTGTTGTAAATTTGCCTCCACCATTATTAATTCGCTAGTACAGCCTAATTTTTATCTCTTTTTATGGTTAAAGGCCTTTGCACCGATTATTTAGTAGCGCGAAGGTCACAATTAATTATTTCAACTAACTTTTTAAAAACGGTGTCAACGTTGTTACCATCTTTAGCGCTAGTTTCAAAAACGTCCCAGCCTTGCTGATCGAAGAAAACTCGACTTTGACTATCAATTTTCCAGCCCTTTAAATCAGCTTTATTCAAAGCCACCACCACAGGCACCTCGCCGATACGTTGCTTAACTGTCTGCCAAATTTCAATTAGGCCACTTACCGTGCCACTCCGTGAGACATCAGCAACTAAAACAACACCACTGGCACCCACCAAGTAACTGACGTTAATAGGCGATAAGGAATCACGTCCGGCGACATCCCATACAATCAATTTAGTATCATCTACTAATGCGGTATCGATCTTAACCCCGATCGTAGTGAGATACTTTTCGGAGAATACATTATTTACAAATTTTTGCGTTAGGCTGGTTTTACCGACTGAAAAGTCACCGACCATGCAGATTTTTTTCTTTTGCATTAGAGTTTTAGAATCGTCCTTATGTGAGTAATTTCACTTTGTTTCGATCAAGGTTGATTCGGCAGCGTCTCGGGTGTCGACTGCTTCGCGGTAACAACGACCCATCGACTACCGGCAAACAAGGCACTTATCAGGGCTAATTTACTGGCTTCAAATGTACCGCCAATCTCCAATACAGTTAACTCACCGCGGACAGAACTAGACAGACTCATTGCGCTCAGATCACTCTTCATAAAGGTGCTACTCAACAAATTTTTTACAGACTCTAACGATGCTGATAAAGCCGAGATAGATAGCCTACCATCGGCGGCTAACTGGCGTATTCGAGAATCGTTCAAATCAAGCCATTGAATTGGCGCTTCGCCGTTTAAGTAGATAACACTGCTACGAACAGATAAATAGACACCAGTTGGCAAGGTCAGCTCATTTCGAAATCGCTGTAATTCCATGTCTACTTCTAAAGAGCGAAATGGGATCATTTTAAAGGCTAATACTTGCCGATCTATATCGTAAGCCTCGAGCGCGCCATACGGTATTTTAGCATCAGGGTCTTTAAGGCCTTCGACTACCAGCATCCCTTTTTTCCAATATATATCGGTAGCGGCAATGCCAGGTGCTTGGCGCAGAAAATATTCTACGGTGGAAAGCTTATTATTGTGCGCAAACCATTGATAACCTAAGTAAAGTAAGATTAAGCTAATGATGATAAAGGCAATACTATTTCGCTGTGATGAATTATTTTCCGCGCCACCTTCCTTCAGTTGCAATTGCATTAGCGGATGTAAAATATCATCTACACCATTAAAGCTTGTGACGTCTCCATCGAAATTAGCTATCGGATTAGCGTAATCAGTACGAATTTTATACAAGGCATAATTGAGATCGTCTTTAAGTTCCTCAGGAGCATCCCCTAGTATCACGCAGGCCAGCATCACTTTAGGGCCATGCGCTACCCAAACATTATGATTTCCAACCTTAAAATCGGTGAGCCTTGCAGTCGGGTCATGAGAAAAAGAATCTTGTACAAAGCTTTGGATTGCCGACATCATGCCACTCACCGCATCGCCATCGAGACCCTCTGTATCTTGCAATGCAATTTCGGTGATCTGCATGCCCGACTCACGATCAATCAAATAAACGTGTTCTACTCGATATAATAACGACTGTCTAAGGACAAGCTCAGCGTAGGGAATGCCGGTACGCATGGATTGAAAACGAGTTTTCAATCCATGC
>JAWUZB010000139.1:0-10790 GCA_034110505.1 Gammaproteobacteria bacterium | reverse complement strand
GCCTCCACTTTTTGTTGAAAAACTTGCCAATAGCTAGCTATTAGCCGCGTTTTCCGCCTCAATTGGATACATTCCAAGCTATTTTTATTTCGTCCCTGAGTTATGCTGAGGTCTCTAACAATTAAAGGCTCAAAGACTCTATGCCCCATATGATTAAGACATCTATTGTTGCAAAATTTTCCGACCTATTTCGAATCAACAAAGTAAACGCCAAGACTTCAGATAAACCTTATATGCGCAAGCGCCATTGGGTGCTTGGTACTGCGGTAATCTTGGGCGGCAGCTGGATCACGCATACCACTACCGCGACCATTGCCACGCCAGACCAAATTGCCGCGATCAACGCTGGCACGCCGATAGCCGAACTCACGATTGATCTACCCGTAAACTATCCGTCCGTAAACTATCCGCCCGTTGAGTCTGCCACGGTTGTTGCTCGCAGCCCTACTGACACTCCAATGAATCTTGCCACACAAGCTATAGCGGCGCCTAAAGAGCAATTTACCTCAGTAAAGCATACGGTGAAGAAAGGCGAATCACTGGGCATTATTTTTAATAAGAAGTCACTAGACTTATCGTTACCTTACAAAATTTCGCAGCATGAAACGGCAAAACAGTTGGTATCACTATCGATCGGCAAAGAACTTCAATTTAAACTCGATGATGAACAAAGGCTACGCCAGATCAGTTACCCGATTGGTGCTCTAGAGCGCTTAGATGTACATTTTAAAGATGACGACATTGTTGCCGCTGATATTCAAACATTGCCGTTCACCACAACCCAAAAAACAATCTCAGCCGATATCGACTCATCTCTTTATGTCTCAGCATTGGACGCTGGTTTGAGTAACAATTTGATCATGGAAATGATTAGAATATTTGGTTGGGATGTCGACTTCGCATTGGATATACGCAAAGGCGATTCCTTTCACGTGATTCATACTGAGCATCGAATGAACGGAAGCAAACTCGCCGATGGCGACATTCTGGCGGCTGAGTTCACTACCCAAGGACAAACCTATCGCGCCATTCGTTTTGAAGACCAGCAAGGAAATACCAGCTTTTATACGCCTGAGGGAGAAAGTATGTTGGGTACGTTTTTACGTTCACCGGTTGAGTTCAGCCGCATATCGTCGCGCTTCGGTAAACGCAAACACCCAATCTCTAAAAAATGGAAGACCCATATGGGCGTTGACTATGCTGCCTCTAGAGGCACACCCATTAGAGCCACCGCTGACGGCAAAGTAGTCTCGGCGGGCCGCAAAGGTGGTTACGGCAACACCGTTGTGATTAGCCACGCCGGAAGGTTTAGCACTCTGTATGCTCATATGAAGGGCTTCGCAAAACAAGTACGCTCCGGTTCTCGGGTAAAGCAAGGTCAAATTATTGGCTACGTTGGCACCACCGGTTACTCGACCGGCCCACACTTGCACTACGAATTCAGAGTTGATGGCGTTCACCGAAACTCGCTAACCTACAAAACACCCAAAGCCTCATCAATTGAAGCCGGTTTAAAGGCTGAGTTCGATCTGCTCGCTTCGAGCATGAACGCGCAGTTAGATCAAACGGAAAGTAACTATCAGTTAGCAAAATACTCTGCTAGCCGCCAACTGAAAAATTCAGACAGCCAGAAATCGACGCTTTAAGCTGTGGGCACTTTAAGCTGTGGGCACTTTAAGCTGTGAGTGTTAAAAGCAATAAACACGATGGCTGAAGAATTATTTATTGGTTTAATGTCGGGCACCAGCATTGACGGCATTGACGCCGCGCTTGTGGCGTTTGAGTCGGCAAATCAACTGCGCGTTGTCGAGACCCTATTCACTGAGTTTGACGCCGATGTTCGAGCTGCAATTAATCAAACCGCGCAGAACAATCAGCACTTATACCGCAACCAAGATTCGCCTCTGCATCAAACATTAGCGCCAATTTACGCCTCGGCTTGCATTAAGCTGTTAACCAAGGCCGGTGTGTCTAGCGATAAAATTAGCGGCATCGCTAATCATGGTCAGACGGTAAAGCATGAACCGCAGGCCAAGCCGGCGTATAGCCTGCAACTTGGCGATGGTCAGATATTGGCAGATCTCACTGGCATAAAAACCTATAGCCAATTCAGGCAGGCTGATTTAGCCGCTGGCGGCCAAGGCGCACCCTTAATGCCCGCATTTCATAAGGCCGTATTTGTTGATGCCGCTTGTGCAAAACACAAGCATGCCTTGATATTAAATATTGGCGGTATCGCTAATATTAGCTACCTAAGTGAGCCATTAATCGGCTTCGATACGGGGCCAGGCAATGTATTGCTAGATCAATGGATCGAACAGACGCTCGGTCGTAGTTACGACAAAAACGGAGAATGGGCGAAACAGGGTACGATTAATAAGCCGTTACTCGACAGCTTACTTGCAGATCGCTATTTTGCTGCGCCACATCCAAAGAGCACCGGCACCGATTACTTTAACTTGCCATGGCTAGTTGCTAAGCACCCGACTCTCAATCAGCTAGCGCCTGAGGACGTTCAGGCAACCCTGGTACAGTTAACCGTCGAGACTATTAGCAATTCGGTTTTGAGTATTTGCAATTCTAACGTAGAGCTGTTTGTCTGCGGTGGAGGTGCCAACAATCCTTTAATTATGCAGGGTTTACGAGCAACGCTAAGTAGCGTTGCGATTGAAAAAACGGATGCTTTAGGAGTGCCTAGCGATTGGGTAGAAGCGGTCGGCTTTGCTTGGTTGGGCTATTGTTGTGCACATCAAATAATCAGTAATATTCCAAGCGTC
Source organism: Gammaproteobacteria bacterium (assembly GCA_034110505.1). Taxonomy (GTDB): domain Bacteria; phylum Pseudomonadota; class Gammaproteobacteria; order Arenicellales; family Arenicellaceae; genus Arenicella. The sequence continues at coordinate 8,013 of JAWUZB010000139.1, read as the reverse complement.
ACTGGCGCTAAATGTGAGGTAGTACTTGGCGAAGTTTTTATACCGCGCTAAAAACATAAAAAAGCCCACTATGGGCTCTATCAGTAAATTAAAGAGGCTCAATTGTCTTGAGCCACTTTTTTTCAAGCGTTAGGCCGAAAAAGATGAACCACAGCCACAGGTGGTGCTGGCGTTAGGATTATTGATAATAAAACGTGCGCCTTCAAGGTCATCTTTATAATCGATCTTAGCGCCAATCAAATACTGAAAGCTCATAGGGTCGACCAATAAACGAACACCATCACGGTCAACCGCGGTATCATCGTCTTGCTGTTCCTCATCAAAGGTAAAGCCGTACTGGAACCCAGAGCAGCCGCCGCCTTGTACATAGACGCGTAGCTTCAAATCATTGTTAGCTTCTTCTACAATCAGCGCGGCCACTTTTCCAGCCGCTTCCACGGTGAAATCTAACGGAGTCGCTGCAGATGTTACTTGTTCAATTTCGATCATGGTGTCACCGTTATCTTATAAATTTAGCGCTAAAGACTATTTTAGGCTTACAAGCCTATTATGCGGTTAACTCGGTCAATCTCAAGTGTAGTTGAACCAAATTAACGGCAAAATAGTCTATTTAGAGGGTTCTTTTTTATCAGAACCACTCGACGCTACATCATAAACCGGTGAACTGGCATCAGATACTAAACTTCCGTTAAGAACCGCACCCAACTCCATCTCTACCGCTTTGTAATGAATATCACCACTGATCCTGGCTTGCGCCTGTAATTCGACGTGGCCAGTTGAAGCAATGTTTCCTTTAACTGTTCCGTTAATCACGACATGAGGCACGTTTACATCGCCTTCAATAACGCCAGACTCACTCAGCACTAAAGTACCGTTACTACTATCTTGCGCCGAAACATGACCTTTGATATGCCCGTCAACCCGCAAGCCACCAGTAAACTCTAAGTCGCCTTGCAAGATCGAGCCAGCGCCAATCAATGTATCAATTGTTTCTACCGGCTTACTTACTTTGTCTTTATTGCTCTTCATCATCTTTGACCTTTATTCTATTGGTATTCTGGCGACGGCCACTCGTATCAACGAGCAAACTCCTAGCCAGAGGTTGTCTTATCATTATTGACGTTACTAGCCGTGGTGTTGGGCACATTAAACCAACGCTCTAGTATCGCCCCATCTTGTAAATGCAGCTCAACTTTAACTTTGGCATTCTCAGCTATAACCGTTTTCTCGATTGAACCGGAGATCTGAGCAAAGTATTGGTAACTTACGCTTCTATCACTTGATCGCGGCCATTCTGCGGTGGCGACGTCATTCTCAAACAAGGTAACTTTGAGATTACCGCGAACTTGATGCTTATGTTTAATTGCCTGCACTAAGGTGATATCAAAACTTAGCTTGCCTTGGTCATAGGCGTGATTGAGTTCTTGAATCGCTGGCCCTGACTGACCGTCTTCAGGCGATATAATACTCCGATAGAAATCTAAACGAGAACCCAAAACACTATTTTTCTGCTCTGAATTAGCATAAGCCTTGTTCATTTGCTTATACGCTTCCTCTTGAATTTGCTGCTGCCTTTTAGAGAAAATCAAACCCTCTTGTGAGACCGACAACTCCGTGCGCAGGCTAGCAATATTATCGCTTAGCTGCACGATCATTGCTTGGTCTTGCTCAAAACGGTCGTGGCCCGAGCGCATACCTTGTCCATAGACGAAATAGACTAAAGCCAATACTGAAAACACACCTATGATTGTCGATATCATTAGCGTATTACGCGACATCTTCGGCTTAATTGTTAAAGCATTTGTGGATTTTCTTATCATCTAATTATTAGTACTCGAATTTACACATGTGCCTACGGCTGCACTGCGGGGTTGTTTAGTCCAATCGTTTGATCGAGGCCAAACATGATATTCATATTTTGAATCGCCTGGCCAGCCGCGCCCTTAGTCAGATTGTCGATAACAGATAGCACCACTAATTTGCCAGAGCCTCCAGCCTTGTGCAACGCTATTCGGCACATGTTTGAGGTTTTAACCGATCGAGTGTCCGGGTGAGAGCCTAATGGCATCACATCTACAAATGGATGCTCACGGTAGCGAGCCTCATAGATCGCTTGAATTTCTTCTATCGGCTGCTCAGGGTTCAATAAATTAGCGTAGAGCGTTGCATGTATGCCACGCAACATTGGCGTTAAATGAGGCACAAACGTCAACCCAACCGGCTTCTTCGCGGCCACAGCCAAATTCTGGCTAATCTCTGGGTGATGTCGATGACCGACCACAGCATAGGCTTTAAAGCTGTCATTCACTTCGCTATAAAGGTTGGCAACGCTGGCACCGCGGCCTGCACCGGTGACACCAGATTTGGTGTCAGCGACTAGATCTGAGACATCAACCAAGCCATTCTCAATCAAGGGTAGAAAACCAAGCGTGGTCGCAGTCGGATAACAACCTGGGTTTGCGACCAGCTGAGCATTTTTTAATAACGTCATGTTAACTTCTGGCAGACCATACACCGCTTGCTCAATAAGTTCTGGGCACGCATGTGTCATGCCATACCATTGACTCCAGACGGCAACATCTTTAATTCTAAAGTCAGCGGCTAAATCAATCAACTTAACGCCCTTCTCTAGCAATTCGCGCGCATGTGCCATGGCAATGCCATTGGGCGTAGCACTAAAGACTAGGTCGCACTGATTAAATGACGACGGCTCAGGCTTGCTAAAGGCAAGATCGGTGAAGCCTCGTAAGCTGGGAAATAGATCGGCCACCGCGCGGCCAGACTCAGACCGTGATGTAATTAGTATCACCTCAGCGTTCGGGTGCACTAATAACAATCTAAGAAGCTCAACGCCGGTATAACCCGTGCCGCCAATGATGCCTATTTTTATCTTACTCACGGGCCTACTTAACTGAGGTTTTTCTGAGGAGAGCCAAGTTTAAATTGATTTACGCCTCAGTCAATATAAAAATACAGAAAGGAGAATAATCGCTGCTGCCATTTACCCAGCTGGAATGCCCAAACGCAAGAAAGCCGACACGAGGTCGGCTTTCCAAACACTGCAGAGCAGAGCGTAAAACGATTAACGTTTTGAGAATTGTGGACGCTTACGAGCGCCTTTAAGACCAACTTTCTTACGCTCAACTTCACGTGCATCACGAGTAACAAAACCAGCGGCACGTAGTTGCGGACGAAGCTCTTCGTCATACGCTAACAGTGAGCGAGTGATACCATGACGAATCGCACCGGCTTGGCCACTACCGCCGCCGCCTTGTACGTTTACGTTGATGTCAAATTTGCCTTCCATATCAAGTAAGACTAATGGTTGACGAACAATCATACGAGCCGTTTCACGACCAAAGTACTCATCAAGAGGACGTTGATTTACAGTGATAGAACCTTTACCAGATTGCATGCGAACACGAGCGGTCGATGATTTACGACGGCCAGTGCCTAGATAAACTTCTGAAGTTGCCATTGATTTCTCTCCTTAAACTTCAAGTACTTTAGGTTCTTGAGCTTGGTGCTTATGCTCAGGACCTGCGTAGATATGTAATTTTTTGAACATAGCGCGACCCAATGGGTTCTTTGGCAACATGCCACGCACTGCATTTTCGATAAGTCGCTCAGGCGCTTTTTCACGCAATTTACGAACGTTAGTTTCTTTCAAGCCGCCTGGGAAGCCAGAGTGACTATAGTAAACTTTGCCTTCTTCCTTGTTACCGGTTACGGCAATTTTGTCAGCATTGATGACAACGATATGATCGCCAGTATCAACGTGTGGAGTGTACACAGGCTTATGTTTGCCGCGTAAACGAAGTGCGATTTCAGTCGCAATACGACCAAGCACTTTGTTGTCGGCGTCGATAACGAACCACTCGCGCGTTACGTCTGCTGGTTTTGCAGAAAATGTTTTCATGATAAATATCTCATCTACGGTTAATTTCTTTGTTATCACCCGAGCTCAAAAACCAAGGGTCAATAACGGTTCCAAACAGAGAAGCCTGCGAGGACGCGCGATTATGATTGAGGATTAAGCGATAAGCAAGGTTTGCTCATCTGAAAAACGAATAAAGTTAGCGAACCAGGCTTTTGCACTAAATAAAACCCTATCATGCTCAGTGTCGCGGAGCGACTCTTATGCCACACCAACCCCCGTCATGCTGAGCGCAGCGAAGTATCTTCTTAACCTAAACAAAACCACGTCATGCTGAGCGCAGCGAAGTATCTCATGTTCGGATGTTAATTAGAGGTGAGACCTTTCGGCTGCGCTCAAGGTGACGGATGGCGATGCGCAGCCATGCGCTCGTGGTGTACCTACATCCCGTAGGCAAAAAAAAGGCGCAGCATAAAGCCGCGCCCAAACCACCAAAGGAGGATGGAGGAGATGTTCAAGTTGATTTGATTTAGCGTGCAAACAAAGCAACTTTATAACTGGGTATCAAGTTGGGGCAAAAGCCTCGCTGACCTGATGAAACTATTATCAGCAAAAGGAGGCTCTCAGTCAAAGTAATTAAACACAACACTTTAGGCGTCATACTAATATAAGCATTTGTTTATATTCAGATATAAATACCCATTATTAGTGATATAACTATATTTCATGATAAAGTTTTGTGTCATAACCGAATTTACGTGTTTATCACTCACTTCGATTTAAAGTTAGGTCTATAATTTCCTTAACCCGTTTTTACACCGCAATCAAATGACTCAGCACAAGCCCTCTACGTTTATAGATAAACTCTTTAGCCACCTCGATCATGGTTTGCGAAGCACATTTGTTCGTCCGTCGTCGAATCGAGCGTCTCCAGCAGACTCGATAATAGATGACCCGATTGACGGTCACATCATGTTGCGCAACAAGTCGGCATCACTAATGCGAGTTAACCATGTTGGTGAAGTATGCGCTCAAGCGCTTTATCAGGGACAAGCTTTAACCTCACGCTCTATCGATGTTAAAGACAAAATGAATGAGGCGGCGGAAGAAGAGATCGACCACCTGAATTGGTGTTACCAACGTATTGAACAACTCGATAGCCACACTAGTTACCTTAATCCGATATGGTATCTTGGCTCTTTTGCACTCGGTATTGGTGCGGGTTTGGCAGGCGACAAATGGAGTCTTGGCTTTCTAGCTGAGACTGAACGCCAAGTGGTTGAGCATCTAGAATCTCACTTAGAACGCTTACCGGCGGAAGACACTATCAGCCGTGCGATTGTTTCGCAGATGGCAGAAGACGAAGCAAAACATGCCGAAATGGCGGTAGAAAACGGTGCAGCAGAATTACCTGAATTCATCAAACAGGCCATGAAGAAGACCGCTGGATTGATGACTAAACTGTCAGAACGAATTTAAATCGTTAGCACAGAATAACAAACTCACTCAAGCCGCCCTCTATAACCCATCATACTGAGCTTTGTCGAAGAACTTCTTGTGCTGACGCCTAAACCTCTTGTACTAATTTCTAAATAGTAACAGCGATGGCCTTTGAGCTACGCTCAAGGTGGAAAATATCCCTGCTCAGCCGAGTATCTGTCTGCGCATCACTAGGCATACTGCCTACCTTTACGAGCAATGTGTGCTGCATAAAGGGCCGCTGACAATAACGCCACAGCACCAGCTTGATGGGCGGCACCTAAAGCCACTGGCACCTTCATTACCAGCGCTGAAATACCCAACGTGACTTGCGCCAGCATAATCGTTAACACTACGCCTTTTGCCGTTCTAAAACGCTGCTTGGTAGCCACAACAAATCCGATAATCACTGAAACAAATACAAATATAGCAATTAAGCGATGCACGAATTGAACCATTACTGGATTTTCAAATAAGTTTCTCCAAGCCGGCTCTATGCTTAACCAGCCAGTTGGAATCCATTCACCGTTCATAGTCGGAAAGGTATTGATAATATAGCCAGCCTTGGTGCCAGCAACAAAGCCACCACTAAGCATCATCACGAAAACCACCAGCACAACCCAGGCTGTGGCTTTTAGATAGCCTGCTGATGAGTGATTGGCACGCGTTTCACCGCGTAAAAAATCCATCGCAAACCACAACATCGCGGTAAAAATAACCAACGCCAAACCTAGGTGTGCGGTTAGACGGTATTGACTGACATGAGGGATATCTACTAAGCCGCTCTTTACCATGTACCAGCCCATCAAACCTTGTAGACCGCCAAGAATAAAGAGTCCAAACAAGCGGCCGTACCAAGCCTTTGGCACCATTCCTTTAATCACGAAGAAAAGCAGTGGAATAAAATAAATAAGACCGATTACTCTGCCCAGTACGCGATGCCCATACTCCCAATAAAAAATGCTCTTGAAAGCAAGCAAGCTCATGCCAGCATTTATTTTGAGGTACTCGGGGCTCTGGCGATACTTATTGAAAACTTCCATCCATTCAACTTCACCGATAGGCGGAATAATACCCATAATTGGATTCCATTCGACCATCGATAAGCCCGACTGCGTAAGCCGAGTAATGCCGCCAACGACAATCATAATGTAGACTACAATGGCGCAAAAAAGCAGCCAGCAACCGAGAGCAAAGGCGTGTTGATATTGAGAGTTTTGATTCATGACACTTACAATGGATGGCCAATAAAAATTTCGAATATAGCCGCGTTAAACGCAACGAAGTGAGAGTAGCGCAAGGCTGTGAAACTTGGGTGGAAAGTGCCCGTATTAAGCAACACTAACCACCGATTGAATCAAATTTCAGCGTTTAAAGTTTACGCTGGGTCAAAAAATTATAAATCTTGAAAAACTAAGGTAGCGTTAGTGCCACCAAAGCCAAAGCTATTCGACATAATGGTTCGCACTTTTTGATTTAAATTTTCCATCAAAATGGGCAAACCAACCGCAACTGGGTCGAGTTCAATAATATTGGCTGATGCAACAAGGAATTTTTCTTTCATCATGATCAAAGAATAAATTGCCTCATGCACGCCAGCCGCTCCGAGAGCGTGTCCAGACAAGGCTTTGGTCGCACTGATATATGGCATCTTGTCTTTAAACACAGTTTTAAGGGCTTCAAGTTCCTTAACGTCGCCGACCGGTGTGCTAGTGCCATGGGTGTTGACGTAGTCTATTGGGCCATCAACTGTTTCCATTGCTTGTTGCATACAACGAACCGCACCCTCACCTGACGGTGCAACCATATCATAGCCGTCTGACGTGGCACCAAATCCAACCAATTCAGCGTGGATTTTTGCGCCACGAGCAACCGCGTGCTCATACTCTTCAAGCACCAAAATGCCGCCGCCGCCAGCGATAACAAAACCATCTCTATTAGCATCGTAAGTTCTAGACGCCCGCGTTGGGGTATCGTTGTACTTGCTCGACATTGCCCCCATCGCATCAAACAAAATCGACATGGTCCAATGCTCTTCTTCACCACCACCCGCAAATACGGTGTGATGCCGACCACCACGAATCAGATCAGCCGCATGGCCGATACAATGAGCGCTAGTCGAACAAGCGGAGCTAATTGAGTAGCTAGTCCCCTGAATTCCAAACATCGTCGACAAACAGGCTGAGGTTGTGCTGCCCATTGTTTTTGGCACAGCATACGGCCCTATTCGCTTAACGCCGCGCTCTTTAGCGATCTCGGCTGCCAGTATATTGTTCGACGGTGAACCACCGCCAGAACCGGTAATCAGGCCGACCTTAGGGTTTTTGATGTCGTCTAATTCTAAGCCAGCGTCTTCAATAGCTTGTTGCATTGCAACGTAGCTAAACGCCGCCGCATCGCCCATAAACCGCAAATGTTTACGGTCAATCAATGCTTTCTGGTCAATCGAGACGCGGCCTGCAATTTGGCTACGCATACCCAGTTCAGCATAATCATCACAAAACTGAATCCCCGACTTGCCGGTTTTTAGGCTAGTGGTTACTTCAGCAACGTCATTTCCGAGGCTTGATACTATGCCCATCCCCGTTACTACAACTCGTTTCATCGCAACTAATCTCTCTGGTTGTTTAGCTATTGATCATTTACTAGGCGTCGGG
>JAWUZB010000138.1:0-14767 GCA_034110505.1 Gammaproteobacteria bacterium | reverse complement strand
CATCATCAAGGTCTCGGCCTAGCGTCCAAGCCGCAATCTTGTCTGCATTAATCAATCGGTCTGCTGTGTTAAGTGTTTGGTCAACACCTATATCAATTGCGCCGTCGGTGACCACTTGACTCACGAATCTTGAAACCGAACTCTGGGCATCGACAGCATCAGACAACTTGGTGACAGTCTTAGTCGTCGTAAGGTTGCCATATAAAGCGCGATTAATATCCAATTGTTCGCCCAATCCACCAGCTTGAACGTCGGCTCCATCGACAACATCTGACCAAAAACTTTGCGCTTGATCTTTAAAAAAACCGGTTACTTGTGATATCGCGCCATTGCCATTTTTGTCCTCAATGATCGCCTCAGCTGTGACCTTATACTTTTTGAGATTGCCGTTCCATCGTGCGTTGGTATTTGGTTTGAACACCACGTAATAGATGTCTTCTCTATTTTGGAGACGGTTATAAGCATTAACCGTTACCGCAGGCGCGACAAAGGTGTCGGCATCAACGGATTGAATTTGACCAATAATACGACGAAAAGCGTTTTCCAAGGCAAGAATGTCATCGGCTCTAAAATAGCCTGAACCAAGCGCCGCACCTGGAGGACGCCCGGCATTAGCGGCACTTTCCAACATCGCATTATCAATATTAAACCCAATCGTGTAGGTATAAACTGAATTGATCCCGCGTATACCGTTCGATCCGGCTCTTAAATCAGCTTTGGCCATATAGCCTGCAAGGTCATCCAAACAGCTGGCACCCGTGTTATTGCGATAGTCAGGGCCGAATGAGCAACTATTTCCTGCGCCTAAGAGAGCGCTAATGGCTCCGTCGGCCGCTTGGTCTGCGGTTGGCTCACCATCCGATAATAGGACTATATTATTACTTTGACATTCGTTTACGATTGGGCTTTTATAGATTGCAATGCCACCCGTAAAGCTAGCAAGTCCATCATCATCACCACGCATTTCGCCATAAACCCGACGATTTCCAGAAAAAATAGTGAAGCCTTCGTAGAGTGATTCCGCCAATGGCGTATTGCCACCAGACGACATATTATTTAGCACGGCCTTAAATTCAGCTTTAAAAACAGCGTCATTGATATCTCCACTCGCTTTAATCTGCGTACCGCCATGCGCGGAACCGCGACCTCCAGAGAAGTTACGATTAAAATCCATCAAGGAGACATTAACATCTTTGAATGAGTCCACGGCGTTATTCATGGCCCGCTTCATCACCGTTAGCTTACGATTGCATTGGCCAACGACTTCGCCATCATTAACTAAGATTTCGTCTTCATCACGACAGTCGCTAGCTCGAGTGCCGCTTGAAACTGAGCCTAATTCTGCCGCGCGTGCGACAAGATAGTCGTGATAATTGCCCGTTACCAAGTTGCTATTAGACGCCCTTCTATAGGGGTTTCGGTTATTGGGTGGCGCTCCAGCGAAGTAACTTGGAGTGGAGCTATTGCACCCCCTTTTACAATTTCTCGGCCATGATGTGGTTGTCGTAGTAAGCGCATGTACGCCTCTATCGTCAGCGCAATCAAGTACTTGGTTATTGTCTGAAGAGGTACCATAACTGCTTTCCCATCGCCATTTATCGCGGTTATTTGGCCGCCATTGCACCGCTTGATCTAGGAAAATCGGGTTATTGGGGTTTGCCGCCACCCAATTTCGTTGCGCTTGACATTTGTTTTGATTATCGGTGACTCGACGATTCAAGTAGTCCATATTTGAATCATATAGGTACACATAACTATCATCCGCCGCATCACCGTCTTCACCATAGTCAACGGTGCTATCGTATGTAGCGCTGTCAGGCCCGACAACTGGTAACAACACAAAGCTATTCATACTGCCAGAGTCATCGAGGATAAACATCACATTTGGATTGACCTCACTTGGAGAGGTACCAGTAGATGCTTCGGCGTTAAATATCCCAGTATAAATATCAATATCATCTGCTTGAGCTGCAACGCTAAACGTCAACAAAGTACTTGCCAACAGGATTTTAGTGTACTTTAAGGATCGTCGAAGATACTCAAATGTCTGATTTTTAAAATAAGTCATAGCGGTGAACTCCGTAAGCGCCCTTGTTAGGCAAGCCTAAATATTATTTATCTAACTGAATTAGCACCGCAAAGCCAGGGCGCGAGACGTCGACTTGACCGCTTGATGGCAAGTATTGCGAGAGTCTCTTTATATCGACCACCTCCCCAGAGGGGCGCAGCAGGACCTTTGTTGTCTCATCTATTAAGAGATCGTCACCACAAGCATTGCATGTTCTATCTGAGGGTAAGCGAACCCTAATTCGTCCCGCCATGCCACGTTCAGACACCGCTCGCACGACCTCTACAAAAACTTCTTCGTGCACATAGGGCTCACCATCTCGTTGGGCATTAGCCGCACCTAATGAGCAAGCAAGAACCATTGGGAGAAGCAAACCAAGGGCATAGCGTTTAAGCTTATAGATATTCATATCGGGAAACTCCGTTAACTATTGTTTCAATGTTTTGTATTCATAAACTTGATTCTGATTAGACAACACACTCGTATTTTTAATCATTGCTTCTGATTTTATTTTCAATTCGTTACAAACTACTTTTTCCTCACCAGCGCCGAGTTGCTGACCAAACACAAAGCAATTCCCGCGGTAAAGCTGAGATACCTTCGACTCTATGTAATTGGTATCGACCGCCGAGCGTTTTGGCATGTAGTCTAGTGATGTAATTTCTTCTTGGTTATTAACATCATCGTCGATTACGCCATCGATTAGACGCAAAATATAAGTTGGCACGCCATCAGAAATCTTACGTTTGTTAATGAAGTCTACTTGGGCATCTATTTCAGCATAGCTAGAATTAAATGACTCCAGCCGAAATTGATTATTTCGCACCATGATGGCTTGGCTCTGATTCGAACTAGTTACTGAGATTGCTACCACAGTGAGCGCCATTAGCACAAAAATCGTAATCAGCAACGCGGCGCCGCTCTGCCGTTGAGGCAAAGGTGATTGGGAACGGCTAAAAGTGATTTTATTAAACTTTTTCATAATTTGTTTAGAGTGTTCGGGATTAGGACAGTGGTTGAATAAACTTGTCGTAACTCACGGTCATCAAAACTCGAAAACGGGGCATCTAGTAAGGTATATTTTCGTATTTGTTTTACCTCTGAATCAAGATTTCGATCACGACTAGCCCCACCGTGGAGCAATATGGAGATACGAATTGAGCGTACATTACCACTATTAGCAGCGCCTAGATTAGTGAACGACTGATAACGTTCAACCACTCCATCATTGTCACTATCCACACCGTATTGAAATTGCACTCGATCAACACCGTCTATCAACGGTAATGCAACACCTTCGGCAGTTTCAGTGTCAAGGTTATAAGTTTGGCAATAAAGTGATCGAACCAAGTCACCGTCGATATCGGCACTCCAAAACACACTCGCCAAACGAGCCTCAGCACCCGCATTAACTGTGATTTTGTGACTATTACAGCCATCAACAACCACTGCAACAGTGGACTTAGTGGCATCGATAACATAATCAACCGCAATCCGATCTGAGTTATTGTCGGTGGTGTTGTTAGCGCCATCTTTAGTACATGCGGTATTACCAGCCGCATTGTCGGCTATACTCGACTCGTTCGCAGAACATTTTGCACCGCTGTAAATCACATCTAGGTTGTTGTCGAATTTATTACTCGGGTTCAATCCAGCTAGACGAAAGTTTTGAGTCAATACTTCCAGTGCGAAGCGTGCATTCTCTTGGATCAGCGCTTCATTGGTTTGCACGCGAAAGGTCATCGCCGACGTAACCATATAAGTAATAGCGATACCAATGATGAAAACACTCAACACCAATCCAACCATTAGCTCTACCAAGGTAAAACCTCTTTGAGCATTAATATCTTTATTCACAATCTTCATGCTTTACTCAAACCTCAAGCAATATGCATCTAGGCGGGAGTCGATACTTTCGTCGTCACCGCATAGATTTGTAATTATATTTCGTGCGCTTCCATCTCTATTCTGCTGGCCGGAGTCAGCACCTTCAGCATCTATATTATTATTGGTGGCTCGGTTTAACCACTCAAAGTAAAGACGATGCTCGGTACCTGTATTTTCCAATGCGACCTCTAAATTACGCAGGCCTACAGAACCTTGAACGGCCTCGCCTAGTGGTACTAATCCAGTATTTGGCTCACACAAGACCATCCAAATATCAGCCTTAACTACTTCATCGGCGGTGCAGGCACTGGCATCAGATCCATCTTGGTCGTCACAACGAGTAGGCAATGGCAATGACACTGGACACTTGTACTCATCATTTTCGATCAGCTTACCAATACCATCGTCGATATTATCGTTATTAATAGCGGCAATATACGCCGCTATAAGCCCATCTGGATTGTCGATAGTTTTGCTAGCCTTAATCCGGTCTACCAACTCTTGCGCCTTCCAAATAGCAATCGCGCGTTGACTCGTATCGTCGCCGCGCACCATTGATACAGTTTGCATAGCAGCGATTCCGAGTGCACCAATAGAAAAAACCAACAGCGCTACCATGGCCTCGACCAATGACGCGCCGTATTGCTTAGAGTTTAGATGATTAGATTGCCTGTTCATTTATTCTTACGGGTTTTAAATATCATTGATATTTTCTGTATTTATTTACAGTTGCTTATCGAGCCAGAACTGTTGTCCATGGTCAATGCTCGGCCTGTTGCATTCATTGTTACGCCTTTTGACTCAGTGGTATCGTCGAATGCTTTACATATGCCAAAGGCTAACGGAACATCAGTAACCGTAGCTATTTCGAGTCGGCCACTAGCACTAAAAGTGACACAGTCATCACTTTCAGTGTCATCAATAAACAAACCTTGATCAGAAAAGGCGATATCACGAATCACGTCTGCAGGCGTATCAAACGTCAATATTGCCATTTGACCAGGACCTAAAGAAAAACTTCGATGTATTATCGCTGCGTTAGTTTGATTCCAGCAAACTTCTACCGCCGCTAACCTTGTCAGCGCTTCGGTACGCGCGATTCTCAGCGTGCTGTTAATGGCTTCAGCCTGAGCCGCCAGCTTTTGGCGCTCAATGAAGCCGGCAAAAGAGGGTATCGCAGATACGCTGATAATAGCCAAGACTAGTAATGCAATGAGTAGTTCTGTTAGGGTAAATCCATTACATTTGTATTGTTTCATAAAAAAATATTACCCACTTGCTGTGGCATGGCTTTTACAGTGACGGCTATTAACTATTCGGTCATTTAAATTACTCGTCATTGAGCATGTTTACCAATCTGTTTTGACAACTGGTACTATTTTTGAGATAAACGGTCAGCAGCAAGGTCCCTGATTAATATTACGGCATAGGAATTACAAACATTCATGATAGGCAGCCGGGTTTAAGTGACAGCAAAGTTGCTCTTGGCAAACGCTAACTCAGTTTCTAGACTTACAAAACAATCGCAGAGGATGAAGAAAAAACGATATTGCCTAAGGCCTGACTCGCAACTCAATCGGCAAGGAAAAAGAAATACTTTCTACTGGCCCATCGGCCTCATTTACCACCGTGCCGCCCCAGTGCTTAATCTGGTCAATGACTTGCTTCACCAGGATCTCTGGTGCTGAGGCCCCAGCGGTTACGCCCACCACATCAACGCCGTCAAACCATTGACGCTGAATTTGCTCAGGTGTATCGACCAGATAACTTGGTACGCCTAAAGTCTCAGACAGTTCCTTGAGTCGATTTGAATTTGAACTATTGGTAGAACCAACAACGATAACCACGTCAGCATCTTTGGATAAAGACCTTACGGCATCTTGACGATTTTGTGTGGCATAACAAATATCGTCTTTTCTTGGGCCTCTGATATTTGGAAAGCGTTTTTTTAAAGTATCGATTACAACTTGAGTATCATCTACCGACAAGGTTGTTTGGGTAACGTACGCTAGGTTATCTTCGTTGGCGACTTGTAGACCTTCGACGTCGACTGACTCTTCAATTAAGTGCATGCCTGAATCGGCTTGACCCATCGTGCCTTCGACCTCAGGGTGGCCCTGATGGCCGATTAGAATCACTTCAATACCTTTATCGCGATAGCGCTTAACTTCCATGTGGACTTTGGTTACCAATGGGCAGGTTGCATCAAAGACCTTTAAATCTCTACCCGCGGCTTCATCTTGTACCGCTTGAGAAACCCCGTGAGCGCTGAATATAACGGTAGAGCCATCAGGCACTTCGTGTAACTCATCAATAAATACAGCGCCTTTGTGTTTAAGATCGTCTACCACAAAACGGTTGTGAACCACTTCATGCCTGACGTAAATCGGGGCGTCAAATAACTCTAGCGCTCGTTCAACAATATCAATAGCGCGGTCGACACCAGCACAGAAGCCACGGGGATTAGCGAGTAAAATTTTCATTATTCTTTAGTGTTTAAAAATGGTTTGCCAAACGCTTCAGCGAAGAGCAGCGCCGCGCCCATAAAAATTGAGATGTCGGCAATATTAAAATGCGGGAAATGGTAGTCCTGATAGAACCAATGGATGAAGTCCACCACATATTGATAAATAACTCTATCAATAGCATTGCCGATGGCACCAGCAAACACTAAGCAGTATGCCACAGCCAAATGACGTTCGAATGACTGCAAGCGAGAAATGCTAACGATTAGTACAATGCTAATAAGGGCGGCAAGGGTAACGAAAAAAACCTGCTGCCAGCCACCCATTGAGCCAAGAAAACCAAATGCCGCTCCGGTATTGTGGACTAAAGTAAGATCAAATACTGGCAGAATTGGAATTAATCCGTCCCAACCAAGGATATGCTCGGCCCAGAACTTGGTCGCTTGGTCAGCAACAATAATCGCTAACGATAACCATAACCATTTTATATGTTTCATAGTCACAAGGCCTTAAGCAAAATCTCTCTGCTCACCATCGCCTTGAATATTGGTGACGCACCGAACACATAACTCAGGGTGCTCAGCGACCTCACCAACATCCGGTCGACGATGCCAACAGCGTACGCATTTTTCATCGCTAACGGCGTTAACCGCGATCGTCAAACCGTCTAAATCACTGACAACCGCCGATTGCGGAGCAGCGGCCAACTTGTTTAGTGTCGCGCCAGAGGTAATCAATACGAACCTAAGTTCGTCACCCAATGTTTCGAGGACAGTGTGCAGCTTATGGTCGGCATAAACATCGACATTTGCGTCTAACGCCGAACCAATACCGCCAGCCGTTCGTAACGCTTCTATTTGTTTAGCTACCTCGTTACGAATCGCGATAATTGACGCCCACTGCTGATCCGCGGGCTGATCCGCTGGAATATCGGCAAAACCTGTATAGCTAGTAGCAAACAAAACACTTTCTTCGCGCTCGCCAGCCATATGTCCCCAGACTTCTTCAGCCGTGAAACTCAATATAGGCGTTATACAGCGCACTAAGCTTTCTAGAATATGATGCATCGCCGTCTGTGCTGATAAACGAGCCGTCGATGAGGGGTCGAGTGTGTATAAACGGTCTTTAATGATATCGAGATAGAAACCGCCCATGTCAACTACGCAAAATTGGTGAAGGCGTTGGTAAATCTGGTGAAATTGATAGCTCTCATACGCATCTTCAATTTGCTTTTGCATTTTAGCGCTTAGGCGCACCGCCCATTGGTCAAGGCTCAGCATGTCTTCATATGCCAATGCCTGACTTGGCTCAAAATCGTTAAGGTTACCAAGCAAGTAGCGCGTGGTATTACGAATGCGCCGATATGACTCACTGGTACGTTGTAATATCTCATTCGACAAGCTCATTTCTGACTTGTAGTCGGTTGACGATACCCATAAACGCAAGACATCGGCGCCGAGTGAGTTAAATACCTCTTGTGGTGCAATCACATTACCCAATGACTTAGACATTTTGCGACCGTCTTTATCAACCACAAAGCCATGTGTTAAGACCGCCTTATAGGGCGGTTTGCCATGATTCATCGCCACACTTGATATTAGGCTAGATTGAAACCAGCCACGATGCTGATCTGAGCCTTCTAAGTATAAATCTGATGGGAAGGTCAACTCTTCACGGGCGTTAACAACACTATTATGCGTTACCCCAGAATCAAACCATACGTCTAGGGTATCAAGTACCTTATCGTAATTTTTTAAATCGTCACCCAGCAATTCGGCATCATCAAGGTCGTACCAAGCTTGTACGCCCTGCTGCTCTATAAGAAGTGCCACTTGCTCCATTAATTGCACTGTGTTGGGATGCATCTCAGCGCTTTCTTTGTGCAGGTAAATGGCAATAGGTACGCCCCAATTACGTTGACGAGAGACGCACCAATCAGGGCGATTCTCAACCATCGTTTGAATTCGTGCTTTACCCCAACTAGGCTCCCAATGAACTTCATCGATCGCTTTAAGCGACTGATAACGTAAGCCCTGCTCACCCGGCAAGTGCTCCATACCGATAAACCACTGCGCTGTGGCACGATAGATCATCGGTGTTTTATGGCGCCAGCAATGCGGGTAGCTATGCTCATATTCGACATGTTTCAAAAGCGCGCCATGCTGCTCTAACACTTCGACCACATGCGAGTTAGCTTTAAACACAAACTCGCCGGCAAACAACTCGGTTGACTCTAGGTAGGTTCCGTTTGAGCCAACTGGGTTGTTGACCGGAAGGTTGTAACGTTTGCCCACCGCGAAGTCTTCGCCGCCATGTGCTGGTGCTGTGTGTACTGCACCGGTGCCAGCGTCTGTGGTCACGTGATCACCTAAGATGACCGGCACTTGCTTATCGTAGAACGGGTGCTGCAAACTTAAAAGCTCAACCGACTGGCCGCTAAAACGCGCCAGCACTTGATGATCTTCACTTAATTCATAACGAGCTAAGGCTGATTCCACTAATTCTTCGACCAGCACTAATTGCTCATCGCCCGCTTGCAACAAAACGTAATTGAGCTCTGGGTGCAGTGACACCGCTTCATTCGCTGGTAATGTCCAGGGCGTCGTTGTCCAGATGACAATGCTGGGGTTACTCAACGCGGCAACGTCAATACCGATACGTTTGGCGAAATCGGTATTATCGACGATGGCAAATTTGACATCGATCGCCGGTGATATTTTATCTTGATACTCAACCTCGGCCTCAGCCAAAGCCGAGGCACATGCCGGACACCAATAAACCGGCATTAGGCCATGATATAAATGCCCTGACTCAACAATTTTTGCCAAACTGCGAACCGTATCAGCTTCAGTTTTGAAATCCATTGTTAGGTAAGGGTTATCCCAGTCGCCTTGAACACCTAAACGAATAAAGTCTTTCTTCTGCCCTTCTACTTGGCGACCAGCGTACTCGCGACACTTCTGGCGAAAGGTTTTTTTATCAATTTTTTGCCCCGCTTTGCCGTGCTTCTTTTCTACCTGAATCTCGATTGGTAGACCATGACAATCCCAGCCAGGAATAAATGGCGCACGATAACCCGCTAAGTTTTTTGACTTAACAATGATGTCCTTGAGGAGTTTCTGCATCGCATGGCCGGTGTGGATATTTCCGTTGGCATACGGGGGGCCATCATGCAGCATAAACGTGGGCGCACCAGCTCGTTGCTTTTGTAGCGTGTGGTAGCTATCAAGGTTGGCCCACTTTTTCAAAATCTGCGGCTCACGATTAGGCAAACCCGCTTTCATCGGGAAGGCCGTCTGCGGCAAGTTGATGGTGTCTTTGTACTGGCTACCGGGTTTATCTTTGCTCATGATTTTACGACTATCTAACTGACTATGCAGCTTGTGTTGAACCTCAGCATTGAGAATTCATTTATAGCCGTGCATTTTATGTTAGATAACGGTTTCGACCAATCAGAAGTGGCCCCAAAATACTGATTTTTCGACGAAATTTCTTATTTTTTAGTCTAAACCCGTCACTTTTCGTGAAAACGCTTAGTTTTTCCAATTAAGAATCTCAATTGTCAGACAAAATCACTCGTGCGCGAGCGGCATCTTTTTCAATTTGGGCTTTTAAATCATCGAAATTATCAAATTTAGCTTCATCACGAATTTTTTTGACAAAGTCTACAGCGATCGTTTGCGCATAAATATCTTGCTCAAAATCGAATAGATGAACCTCAAGTCGATTTTCTTTGCCGTCAACCGTTGGACGATTACCGACATTAGCAACACCGTCAACGGTGTCACCATTTTGTAGTTTCGCGGTGACGGCAAATACGCCGTTAATTGGCATTAGCATTTTTGGCAAGACAATATTTGCCGTGGGGTAATTAATGGTGCGTCCGAGCTGCTGGCCTTTGGAAATAACACCGCTTATTGTGTACGGTCGACCCAATAACGCTTCGGCTAATTTAAAATCTCCCTGCCCCAGAGCTTGTCGAATTCGACCACTACTAACACGCCGACCATCGAGTTCAAATGTCTGATGAGCGGTTACCTTAAAGTCCCGACTTCGCCCTGCCTCGGTTAACAGGGCAAAATCACCAACCCTATTCTTACCAAATCGAAAGTCATCACCAACGCATAAATGTTTAATCCCTAAGCCGTCAAGCAACACCTCTTGAATAAATGCCATTGGTGAGTACGAGGCAAATGCCTGATCAAAATCAAGGCATAGAACTTGGTCAATTCCTTGTGCCAGAAGTAGCTCGACGCGTTGTTCTACAGTGGTTAAACGGTGAACAGAGTTAGGCCGAAAATACTCCTTGGCTAGCGGCTCGAAAGTAATCACGGTCGATGGCAACCCCAGACGCTGACTGTGATCAAGCACTGTCGCGATCACATATTGATGACCACGATGCACTCCGTCGTAATTACCAATCGAAGCTACACAGGGCTTATGTTCAGGTTTGAGGTTGTTTAGTCCGCGAATAAAAGTCATTAATTTGTGTCGTCAATCTTTGAGGTTAGGCCCAATCAGGGTCGGTTTCATCTATATAGTCTTGTAATTTTACACGCTCAGAAAAATTCGCGCCATCAGCTCGAAAATAATTCAAGCCTAATTCTGGATAGCGCCAGCATAAGCTACCGCCGCCAACATCAAACTCAACCGTCCATAGCCCAGAAACTCGCGCACCAAGCAACTCGACTTTATTCCGCCACTGGGAAACCACTATCTGATAATCGTTCTCAAACACTTTACGCCTGGGATCGTTAGCCAGCATTTTATTCAACTTGTCTTGGATCGGCGTCAAATCGGCGCGTTGACTAATGGTGACGGCGCGCACCAGCGGCAGCAGCACCCTAGCCTCGTGAATATTGAACAGCTTGCCCTTTAAGCCAATCTCAGCGAACGTCATCTTAATTTTCACTCGCCCCTGTATCGCTAGGGCTTGCCGCGCGAGAGCCTAGCAATAGTTGCTTGGGGCGGATGCCAAAGACCAACAGAACGGCAAAATAAATAACCACACCTGAACCAACCAACAGTATTAAATGTCCAATTCGCTGAGTCAATGACCATGCATGCCAGACGGCTGGCGGTTGATTTAACCAAATAAGGGCCACCGACATGGCCAATACGGCTAAAGCAATGCGTGCTAAGAACCAGAGCCAACCTGGCTGAGGGCGATAAATACCGCGTACCATCAGCATTATTAAGAGCAATAAGGCATTAACCCATGCTGCGATCGATACCGCCAAAGCGAGCCCAGTGTGTTGCATGCTGTCGACTAATAAAACACTTAATAAAATATTCACTAGCACCGCCACAACGGCAATGCGCATCGGTGTTTTGGTATCCTGTTTAGCAAAAAAACCAGGCGCCAAAACTTTTACAAATATAAAGGCACAGACACCGATGGCAAACGCCTCTAACGATAAACTAGACATCGCTACGTCGTTTGCATTAAAGGCGTTACGCTGGAATATGGTCGACAGCAAAGGGGTTGCCAGTAGATAAAGTGCAAAGGTTGCCGGAACCGCTATCAGAATCACCCATCTAAGCGCCCAGTCCATCATCGCCGAAAAGCTTGCATCGGTACCTGAGGTATTTTCTTTTGACAAGCTAGGCAATACCACTGACGCCAAGGCGATGCCAAACACCCCCACCGGAAATTCCATTAAACGATCAGAGTAGTACAACCAACTAACGCTACCGGTCATCAGTCCTGATAGAAAAACGGTGTTCACAAAGGTATTAATTTGAGCCACTGAAACGCTAAACACCGCTGGCAGCATTAGGCTAAATACCTTACTGACTCCTGGGGTCGAGGTATTCAAGCTAAGTTTTGGTAGATAACCCTCTTTGTATAAACTCGGCAACTGGAACAAGAGCTGTACGACACCGGCAATTAAAACTCCAATCGCAAGTGCGCGAGAGGCGGTTTCAACGAGCGGCACCAACAGCCACATCGCTAGGATCAAACAAAGGTTGAGCAGCACCGGAGTTACCGCCGGAATAGCGAAACGATTTAAGGTATTTAATATGCCGCCCGACATAGCCACTAAAGAAATACAGAAGAGATAAGGGAACATAAACCGCAATGCATCGACCGTATAAGCCATCTGCACTGGGTCATCTGTATAGCCTGGAGCATAAAGCGAGACGATAAATGGCGCAAACACCATGCCTAATATCGTTAATACAAAAGTAACCAATGCCAAAATACCCGCGGTCGCATTAACGAATTGCTTGGCCTGATACGTGTTCTGTTCAGTCAGCTCGCTAAAAACCGGCACGAACGCAGAGGCAAATGCGCCTTCGCCAAATATACGCCGAAGAAAGTTGGGTATTTTAAAAGCAACAAAAAAAGCATCGGCTACACCGCTCGAACCGAGTACACTAGCCATAACAACATCACGCACCAAGCCACTGACTCGAGAAATCAGCGTCATGGCACTAACAATGGCGGTGGATTTAAGTAGTTTTTTAGACATTTCTTGCTATAAAAAAGCGGTTTCGGCGAGTATACCTGTTAGCTTCTGTTAAAAGTGAGCAAACAGTGAGTCTTGAGTGATAATAAAGTGTCTTTTAGGCTTGACAATTTTTGCCTAAATCTGCATATTCCCCCTTCGATTTTACGAGGTAATTAAAAGTGGCAAATTCTCCACAAGCGCGCAAGCGCGCAAAGCAAAATACAGTTCGTCGATTGCGTAACCATTCGCAACGTTCTGCCGTACGTACAGCTATCAAGAAACTTGATGTTGCTATTGAAGCAGGCGATCAAGCTAAAGCTAATGAAGCGTTGCAAGCTTCTGCTTCGATGATTGACAAGGCTACGATCAAAGGTCTGCATCACAAGAACCGTGCTGCTCGTCTAAAAAGCCGTTTGAACAAACGTGTAAAGGAAATGGCTGCGTAAGTAGTTTTAGTTTTTTCTTTATTAGAAAGGACCCTAAAGGGTCCTTTTTTAATGTCTTGATGCATGCGTTTGTTGTCAGGCTGCCCATACCTGCTGATCAAGCGAGTGCGCTTGGTTTGTAGCGAAGTTGTAAGCATCAAATAGTAAACCATGCTAAGCATGGCTAACTAGGTGTCGCTTGTGCCTGAGGTCTAATCACCAAGCCAAGATGAGATCTACAGCAGCACTAAATTATCTCGATGAATAAGCTCGTCATCAGGTGCAAAGGGTAATAACTGACGAATTGATTCGCTACCCTTACCCATAATCATGCGCGCATGTTCGGCACTATAACTACTAAGGCCCCGGGCAATTTCGTCACCGCGTTGATTAACACAGCTAATCAGCTCGCCGCGCATAAAGTCGCCAACAACACTAATTACGCCAACCGGCAGTAAACTCTTACCCGATTGCTGCAAGACTCTCTCAGCACCGTCATCAATAACGACCTTTCCCTTGATCTTCATCTGTCCTGCCATCCATTGCTTTTTAGACGGCACGCGGTCACTTGCGGTTAACAAGGTGCCTAAACCCTCACCTTGGTAGAGACGCTCGAGAACTTGGCTCTCGCGGCCGTTAGCAATCAGCGTAGAGGCACCCGAACGGCTGGCTGTTTGAGCCGCCGAAAGTTTTGTCAGCATACCGCCACGACCCAAACTAGTGCCGCCGGTGGCCATCGCCACTAGACTCTCGTCATTGGCACTGGCTTCGTGTAATAAACTAGCATCTGGGTTAAAACGCGGGTCGGCCGTATAAAGTCCGTTTTGATCGGTCAAGATCACTAATAAGTCGGCGCCCACTAAGTTCGCTACTAACGAGCCCAAACTGTCGTTATCACCGAAGCAGATTTCATCGGTGGCAACAGTATCGTTTTCATTAACAATGGTAAGTACATCTAGCTCAAGTAATCTAAGTAAGGTGCTTCGAGCATTTAGGTAACGCTCTCGATTGGCTATGTCTGAATGTGTCAGCAAAACTTGCGCAGTTTGAATGCTAAACGGCTGAAAAGCCTCTTCATAGTGACGCACAAGTGATGCTTGCCCGACCGCCGCCGCCGCTTGCAACTCGTCAACACGACTCGGTCGCGCCTTCATTCCTAACTGGCTGACGCCTGCGGCAACTGAACCCGACGAGACTAAAATCACTTCAATACCCTTATCCCGAAGATAGGCGATTTGCTCGGCCAAGTTAGTGATCGTCGCACGGTGTAAGCCTTCGCCGTCATTGGTTAGCAATGCACTGCCGACTTTCACCACCCAGCGTTTGTTATTTTTTATACTCGATCGGTCACTCATTTTAGAACTTAACCTAACTTATAACACTCAGGAGACCTAAGCATAACTGCAGTGGCAAAGGTGCATTCCTAATATTGTTCAGATTGATGTGAAAACTAATTCTGATAGCGAG